>DAIMIM010000160.1:0-7094 GCA_036722755.1 Caldimonas sp.
TGCTCGCCAACGACGTGAGCCTGCGCAACCTGATCCCCGGCGAGCTCGCCAAGGGCTTCGGCTTTTTCCAGAGCAAGCCGGCGACCGCGTTCAGCCCCGTCGCCGTGACGCCGGACGAGCTCGGCGACGCCTGGCACGGCGGCCGCCTCCATCTCGATCTCGAAAGCACGTGGAACGGCGAGCGCGCCGGCCTGTGCAATGCAGGCGAGGAAATGACCTTCCATTTCGGCCAGCTCATCGCCCATCTCTGCAAGACGCGCAACTGCCGGGCCGGATCGATCATCGGCAGCGGCACCGTCAGCAACAAGGATTGGTCGCGCGGCTACTCCTGCATCGCCGAAAAGCGGGCGATCGAGACGATCGAGAGCGGCGCCCCGCAGACGCCCTTCATGCAGTTCGGCGACACCATCCGCATCGAGATGAAGGGCGCCGACGGCGCCAGCCTGTTCGGCGCGATCGCACAGAAGGTCGTCGCTGCCGCATCTCAACAATGAGCGCGGAGCTGCCGCGCACGCTGAAGTTCGCGACGATCTGGCTCGTCCTTGGCGCGCTCGTCTTCGTCGGCTTCGAATGGCGGCAGCACGAAGCGGCGAAGACGGCCTTCACGACGCAGGGCGGCGTGATCGAGATCCGCCAGGGCGACGATGGCCACTACCACTGGCCGGGAACGCTGAACGGGCGAGACGTCGACTTCCTCGTCGACACCGGCGCCAGCGGCGTCGCCATCCCGGCCAGCCTGGCGCGCGAGCTCGGCCTGCGCAGCGAGGGCACGATGCGCTCGAGCACCGCCGGCGGCTCGGTGGTCGGTCAGGTCTATCGCGCCGATCTCGCGTTGCAGGGCGGCGTGCGTGCCGAGCGTCTGCGCATCGTCGCCTTGCCGAATCTCGACGGCGCCCTGCTCGGCATGGACGTCCTCGGGCGCCTGCCGTGGCAGCAACGCGCCGGCGCCTTGCGGATCGATCTTCGCGCCGACCCGGGCGGCGCTAAGCTTCAGGAATGACGCTCTTCGACACCCTCCATCTCCCCAGCGGGCGCGCCCGGCGCGCGATGGCCCCTGCCCTGCGCGCCGTGCTGGCGACCTGCCTGGCGCTCGGGGCAACTATGGCCACCGGCGCGGCGAACGCCGCGTCTGTCGCGCCCGTGGCCAACTGCCCGCCTACCGCGGCCCCGCTCAGCACGACGACCTTGCAAGCCGGCCTGCGCGACGCCAAGGACCACGGCTTTCTATGGCGCATCACCAAGGACGGCCGCACCTCGTATCTCTACGGCACGATCCACGCGGCGCGCAGCGAGTGGATGTTTCCCGGGCCGACCGTGCTCGACGCGATCCGCAGCAGCGACACCGTCGCGCTCGAGCTCGACGTGCTCGACCCCGATCTGCAGAAGCGGCTGATGGCCAGCATCGGCCCGCATCGCGACGAGCCGCTGCCGGCGCCGCTGCTCAGCCGCATCGCCCAGCGCATGGCCGCGGAATGCGTCGACGCCGCGCTCTGGTCGAAGTTCGCGCCCGAGTTCCAGGTCGCGTCGCTCGCCGTCATGGCCGGTCGCCGCGACGGGCTCGATCCCACCAACGCCATCGACCTCGTGCTCGCCATCCTGGCCCGCAACCTCGGCAAGCCCATCGCCTCGCTCGAGACGCCTGAAGGGCAGATGCAGGCGCTGCAGATGCCGACGCAGGACGAGACGATCGAGTTCGTCAAGAGCGGTCTCGACGACCTCGAGTCGGGCCGGGCGCGGCCGCTGCTGAACCACCTGGCCAAGGTCTGGACCGATGGCGACTATGTCGAGATCTCGCACTACGCGACCTGGTGCGATTGCATGCGCACGCCGGCCGAGCGCGACGCGATGAAGCGCCTGCTCGACGACCGCAACCCCGGGTTGGCCGACGGCATCGACGCCTTGCACGCGAGCGGCAAGACCGTTTTCGCCGCGGTCGGCACCTTGCACATGATCGGCCCGAACGGCTTGCCCGCCTTGATGGCCAAGCGCGGCTACAAGGTCGAGCAAGGCGAGTTCGAGCACTGAGCCCACGAACGCCCGACGCTCGCGCCGGGTCGACAATCGAGCGCCCAGGAACACCTGCGGCAAGGAGACACCATGAGCGACGCGGGCGGTTTCGGCAAGCTGGTTCCGGGCTTCGATTTTCTGCAGAGCCTGGTCAAGGGCGCGGGCACGGCCCTGCCCGGCATCGGCCAGTGGGTCGCACCCACGCTCGATCCGGCCGAGCTCGAAAAGCGCATCGGCGAGCTGCGCACCGTGCAGTTCTGGCTCGAGCAGAACGCGAAGATGCTGGCGACGACGATCCAGGCGCTCGAGGTCCAGCGCATGACGCTTGCGACCCTGAAGACGATGAACGTGCAGATGGACGATCTGCGCGAGTCGTTGAAGCTCAAGGTCCCGGGCGACGGCGCTGCGGCGAACGCCGCCTCGACACACAAGCGCGCGGGCAAGGCGGCGACGGCCACGGCACCGGCCGGCGTTGTCGATCCGACGCAATGGTGGAGCGCTCTCACCAACCAGTTCACGCAGCTCGCGACAACGGCGCTCAAGGACACCGCCGCCGATGCCGCCAAGACGATGGCCGGCAACGTGCTCAAGCAATCGCTCGATACAGCGACGGCGACGTTCCGGAGCGCTGCGGCGGCACCGGCGAAGGTCGCCGGCGCGATGGGCGCGGCCGCGGTCGGCGCGGCGGGTGCCGCCGGCAAGACCCTGGCCCGGCCGAAAGCGGCGAAGAAGCGCGCCGCGGCGTCGAAGCGCTGAGCGTCGCCGGTCGATGAACGCCCCTGCTCCTGTCGCCGCCTTGCTGGCAGCCGAGCCGGACGTCGAACGGACGCGTCGGCAGCAAGAGGTCGTCGCCGCGCTCGGTGCCGTCCTGCCGGCGCACGCCCTGCTCTGGCACCGCGAGGACACCACGCCCTACGAGTGCGATGGCCTCACGGCCTATCGCGAGCAGCCGCTCGTCGTCGCCCTGCCGGAAAACGAGGTGCAGGTCGCCGCGGTGCTCGCGGCCTGTCATCGCCTCGGCGTCCCGGTGGTCGCGCGCGGCGCGGGCACGGGCCTGTCGGGCGGCGCATTGCCGAACCGGCTCGGCGTGACGCTGAGCCTGGCCAAGTTCAACCGCATCGTCGCCATCGATCCGCGTGCGCGCACGGCCACGGTCCAGTGCGGCGTCCGCAATCTGGCGATCAGCGACGCGGCGGCGCCGTACGGCCTGTTCTACGCGCCCGACCCGAGCAGCCAGATCGCCTGCACGATCGGCGGCAACGTCTCGGAGAACTCGGGCGGCGTGCACTGCCTGAAGTACGGCCTGACGCTGCACAACGTGCTGAAGGTGCGCGGCTTCACCGTCGAAGGCGTCGGCGTCGAGTTCGGCAGCGACGCGCTCGACGCGGCCGGCCTCGACCTGCTCGCCGTGGTGATCGGCAGCGAAGGCATGCTCGCCGTCGTCATCGAGGTGACGGTCAAGCTCTTGCCCAAGCCCGAGGTGGCGCGCTGCATCCTGGCCAGCTTCGACGACGTCGTCGAGGCTGGCAACGCGGTCGCCGCGATCATCGCCGCCGGCCTCATCCCGGCCGGCCTGGAGATGATGGACGGGCCGATGACGGCCGCCGTCGAAAGCTTCGTCCACGCCGGCTACGACCTCGACGCCGCGGCGATCCTGCTCTGCGAAAGCGACGGCACCGAGGCCGAGGTCGAGCACGAGATCGCGCGGATGACCGAGGTGCTGCAGGCAGCAGGCGCGACGCGGCTGGCGGCGAGCGAGAACGAGGCCCAGCGCCTCAAGTTCTGGAGCGGGCGCAAGAACGCCTTTCCGGCGAGCGGCCGGATCAGCCCCGACTACATGTGCATGGATTCGACGATCCCGCGCCGCTGCCTCGCCGAGATGCTGCTGGCCATCGGCGAGATGACGAAAAAGCACCGCCTGCGCTGCGTCAACGTCTTTCACGCCGGCGACGGCAACCTGCACCCGCTCATCCTCTTCGACGCCAACGACGCCGACGAGCTGCACCGCGCCGAGGCGTTCGGCGCCGAGATCTGCGAGCTCAGCGTGGCGATGGGCGGCACCATCACGGGCGAGCACGGTGTCGGCGTCGAGAAGCTCGGGCCGATGTGCGTGCAGTTCTCGCCGGCCGAGCGCGAGCAGATGTTTCGGGTCAAGCGGGCCTTCGATCCAGCCGGCGGCCTCAACCCCGGCAAGGTGATCCCGACGCTCGTGCGCTGTGCCGAAGGCGGGAAGATGCACGTCAAGCGCGGCCTGCTCGCTTTTCCGGAACTGCCACGGTTTTGATCGACGCGGACCCGCGCCTGGCCGCGCTCGTCGAGCGCATCCGCGATGCCAACGCGTCGCGCATGCCGCTGCGCATCCGCGGCGGCGGCACGAAGGACTTCTACGGCGAACAAGGCGAGGGTGAACGGCTCGACACGCGCGTGCTCGACGGCGCCGCCCGGCACGAGCCGACCGAGCTCGTCGTCACCGCGCCGGCAGGCATGCGCGTCGATGCGCTCGAAGCCCAGCTCGCCGAGCACGGCCAGTGCCTGCCGTTCGAGCCGCCGCATTTCGCTGCCGGCTCGACCGTCGGCGGCATGGTCGCGGCGGGCCTGTCGGGGCCGTCGCGGGCGCGCGCCGGGTCGCTGCGCGACCATCTGCTCGGCGTCGCGTTGCTCACGGGCAGTGGCGAGCTGATGCACTTCGGCGGCCGCGTCATCAAGAACGTCGCCGGCTACGATGTCTCTCGCCTGATCGCCGGCTCGCTCGGCATCCTCGGCGTCGTCGTCGAGGCCTCGCTCAAGGTGCTGCCCAAGGCCGATGCCGAGACGACGCTGCGCTTCGACATGAAGCCGGCCGAGGCGCTCGCCGCACTGCATGCGTGGGGCGCCAAGCCGATGCCGCTCGATGCCAGCGCCTGGTGGAACGGCAACCTCATCGTCAGGCTGCGCGGCGCCTCTCCCGCGGTTCACGCAGCGACCTCGGCGCTCGGCGGCGAGCCGATCGACGCGGCTGTCGCCACGCCGTTCTGGGTGGCGCTGCGCGACCACGCCGACCCCTTCTTCGTTGCCGCCAACGAGATGATCGAGCACCAGGACGGCGCGCTCTGGCGACTGTCGCTGCCGCCGACGGCGCCGCCGCTCGGCCTCGCCGGCGACGAGCTGATCGAGTGGCACGGCGCGCAGCGCTGGCTCGCCACCGCGCTGCCGGCCGCGCAGGTCCGCGACGCCGTCGAGCGCGCCGGCGGACACGCGACGCTCTTTCGCGGCAGGGACAAGACGGCCGGCGTGTTCGCGCCGCTGTCGCCACCGCTGCGCCTCATCCACGAGCGGCTGAAGCTGGCGTTCGATCCAAACCGCATCCTCAATCCCGGCTGTCTCTACCCTGGCCTCTGACCGATCGCACCCGTCGCATGCAGACCGACATCGCTCCAGAATTCGCGCAAACGCCCGACGGCATCGAGGCCGAGGCGATCCTGCGCAAGTGCGTGCACTGCGGCTTCTGCACCGCCACCTGCCCGACCTACCAGTTGCTCGGCGACGAGCTCGACGGCCCGCGCGGCCGCATCTACCTGATGAAGCAGGTGCTCGAAGGCCACGCGCCGACGCGCTCGACGCAGATGCATCTCGACCGCTGCCTGACCTGCCGCAATTGCGAGACGACCTGTCCGTCCGGCGTGCAGTACGGCAACCTCGTCGAGATCGGCCGCCGCCTGGTCGACGAGACGGTGCCGAGACCGGCCGGCGAGCGCGCCCTGCGCTGGATCCTGAAAGAAGGCCTGACCTCGCCGCTGTTCGCACCGGCCATGAAGCTCGGGCAGATGGTGCGACCGCTCCTGCCGCCCGGATTGCGCGCCAAGGTGCCGGCGCCGGCCCCGGCGAGCGCGCACCGCTGGCCAGCGCGCGAGCACCCGCGCAAGGTGCTGCTGCTGATGGGCTGCGTGCAGCCGGCGATGCTGCCCAACATCAACAGCGCGACGGCGCGCGTGCTCGATGCCATTGGCATCCAGACGCTGGTCGCCAGCGAAGCCGGTTGCTGCGGCGCGATCCGCCTGCATCTGAGCGACCAGGAAGGTGCGCTCGAGCACATGCGCCGCAACATCGACGCCTGGTGGCCGCTGGTCTCGGCCAGCAGCGTCGAGGCCATCGTCATGAATGCGTCGGGCTGCGGCGTCACCGTCAAGGAATACGGGCATTCGCTGGCGCACGACCCGGCCTATGCCGAGAAGGCGCGCCGCATCGCCGACCTGACGCGCGATCTCTCCGAGCTGCTTGCCGACATCGTGTCCGCGCTGAAGGATCGCCCGGCCTTCTCGCGCCCGACGACCGGGGAGCGGCGAGGCGGTGCCGCCGCGTCGCCGCCGGTGCGGGCGGGACGCATCGCGTTCCATCCGCCGTGCACCCTGCAGCACGGCCAGCAATTGCGCGGCGGCGTCGAGACGCATCTGCGCGAGCTCGGCTTCGACATCCGAACGCCGACCAGCGAAGCGCATCTCTGCTGCGGCTCGGCGGGCACCTACTCGGTTCTTCAGCCGGGGCTGGCGATGCCCCTGCGCGATCGCAAGCTCGGCCACCTCGCCGAGCTCGAGCCGGAGGTCATCGTCTCGGCCAACATCGGTTGCATCCAGCATTTGCAAAGCGGCACGGCGACGCCGGTCCGGCACTGGATCGAGGTTCTCGACGAGGCGATCGGCACATGAGCACGGATTCTTTGCACTCGGCCGGTTGACGGTCGCTCCGGCCTGCGGGTAAAGTCGCGCCGCCTTCACAACAGGTCGATGCCTTGGACACTGCCAGTCGTTCCAGGCCTCTGTCGAACCTGGCCCGCCCCTAAGACACGTCGTGTCCTGTTCGCGGTCCGGTTCGGTGCAGAGGCTCTCTCACCCTGCCGGCCAGCGAAGGCGGTGACAAGCCCAGGGCTGTCCCGCGATCACTCCCGGATCATCAAGAATGGCGGCGCTCCCGCAGGGCGTCGCAGCGCTCGCACGAGCGCACCGGAGCCGCGATGAACACCGCCAACAAGAAAGTCTTCGCCAGCCGACTCGGACCCGGCCTCATCACCGGCGCCGCCGACGACGACCCGAGCGGCATCGCCACCTACTCGC
>DAIMIM010000161.1:0-7081 GCA_036722755.1 Caldimonas sp.
CGTGCCGGGGGCCACCCACCTGTTCGAAGAGCGCGGCGCCCTCGAGCGCGTGACGGAACTGGCCGGGAACTGGTTCATCGCTCACTTGCCGGACAACCCATCATCTTGAGCGCATCGGAACCTGCTCGCCCCAGCGCGTGCTGGCAAAGGCTGCGAGAAAGCGCCGAGATCGTCCGCGTGCTAAGTGGCGCGGCGCACAGACCTGTCCCTGCCACTTCGATAGATTCGTGTCATCGGCGAAGTGACAGTCCACCACGGCCAACCCCGGCCGCTCTGCTTTCACAAACGCGAGGAACGACCATGGCGCACACCACACATAGCGGACGCATCACAGGGCCCGTTCACTATCTGGGCGCGGGCGGCAGCGAAGCCCTGATTCCCTTGGGGCCGTGCCTTGTGGAGCAGCTCGACGGTCGCTCGGTCGACGTCTTTTGGGGCGATAGCGGCGACAAGACGGCGGCATTGACGTTCGAGGCACTCGAGGCTGCGGAAGATCGCGGTGATCTCGTCGTCCTCGACTGACGGGGAGCATCACTTTGAAACGTCAGGACCTCGCAATGAAAGCGGCAGTGAGCGCGGGGGTCGTCGCGTTTCTGGCCGCGTTCGCCGCGCATGCCCAATCACGGGGCGAGTTGCTCTATTCGACGCATTGCATCGGTTGTCATACGACGAAGATGCATTGGCGTGACGGGCGGGCCGCCACCGACTGGCCGGGCGTCGTGGCCCAAGTCCGGAAGTGGCAGAGCGCAGACTCGCTGTCATGGAATGAGCAGGATGTCCTCGCGGTGGCGCGCTACCTGAATGAAAGCTTCTATCACTTCGAGCCGTCCGTGCCATTGCCCGCCGCTTCGACCAGTACCGCCCGACGTTGACCGTTTCCGGCTCTCTTCAAACATGATCGCCGCGCCGATCAGGGAGGCCCGATCAAAGCCTCACGACGAGCGACGGTTCGCCGGTCAGGCCGCGACCGGCGAATAGCCTGCCCGTTTGATCGCATCGCTCAACTGGCGAGCCCCGGCCGTGCTGGGCTCGATCTCCACGGTGAACGTCGCCATGTCGACTCGCACAAGCGCTCTGTGGTCGAGGGCCTTGAGGGCTTTGACCACGGCACCGGCGGCCCGGTTGTCGGTCATGTCGCTGACTTGGAATGCAATCACTTGTCTCTCCTCAAATCGGACCCGATGGGGTGGCTGCTCTGCTGCAGGTGCCACGTACATGACGTCGGCGGGTCATATGCGAAGCGGTCCACTGCTAGCGGCCTTGCGCGTCGTCACATCCGCGTCTGGGTAGGCGCCATGCCATCGTGCTCGACGAAGTATTCGCGAGCAATCGCCAGGAGCTGGCCTTCGGTCGGAGCATCGACGGTTTTCCAGCCGACGATCTGCTTGGCGAGCGCCCCTCGGTGCTTCTCGACATAGTGCCGAAAGTCGGCCTGCGCAGTGTGCGAGCCGACCACCAGGACATCGGCCATGCCCCCCAGTGCGTCGCAGACCTCGCCGAAGAACTCGTGTTCGGTTCGAACCGCGCTGCCGTGCTGATGGGTGTAGTGCTCATGGGCCTTGATTCGCTGGGCTTGCACGTGTTCGGCGTCGAGCCGCAACACTTCGGCTTTGTGATGATCAATATGGACTGCAGCACGCAAAGGTGACATAGGTTGAATTCTTTCTTGGCGCGTTGCTCTCGAAGCGCGACCGTTTGAAAACGATTGGAGTGTTCCTTGTTCGGAGGCAGGGGCTGGCGGTAGTGAAGAACAGACCCAAAATGGCTACCGGTCTTTCGAACATCAGTAGCCGACGGGGATGTTGTCAACGACGTTCTTGACGCCTGGGGTTCCCCACGCCGAATTGCGCGCCATGTCACGTTCTGACCAGGTGGGAACCTTGCCGCTGAGCGTGACATCCCCGCCGCTTACCGACACCGAGATCTTTTGCGCGTCAGCTTGCGCGTGCCGCTTCAATGCCGCTTCGATGTCCGACTTGACCGCGACTGCAGTGACCTTCGGCGAGTCCTTGGGCAGAAACGTCGTCCACTGCAAGGCGCTTTCGTCCGGCCGGCGCCTACGCACGAGGGTATCCCACCGTCTGCGCGAAGGTCACGAACTGCTGGTCCGGGAGCTTCAGGGCCCGGGCGAGCTTGGGCTGATCGACCGATCCGCGAAAGACCGTGCCAAGCCCCTCCGAAGCGCAGAACAGATAGACGTTCTGGCCGATGAAGCCGGCATCGACCGAGGCGTAGAGGCGGCGCTCCTCGAGGGAAACATCCGTCATACGCTCCCCGTGCGCGACATAGACGAGGTTGAGCGGTGCGGACCCGACAAAGTCCTGGAGGCCGGTCTGTGCGCGGATATCTTCTTTCAAATGAGGTAGCAACGCGTGGCCCTTCGGCTCATAGAGCCAGACGCCATCGGCCATGGCCAGATAGATGTCCATGACCATGACATGGCGCCAATAGGGCGCAGTCCGGTCACCGCTCGGTCGATTGATGCCGAACGCCGTCCACAACAGATCGGACAAGGCCTGCACCGGAAGTCGCCGTTCCGAATACTCGCGCGTGGAACGCCTCAGCTTCATCATTTCGACCAATGGCTGCCCGCCCGTGGCCCGCGGCGGCGGCAACGCAATGGGTTGAAGCGGCTGTGCAATGGTGCTAGCGGGAACTGCGGCGACCGCCGCGCTAGCAAGAATTCGGGTACTGGCCTGGCGTCGGGTCATCATCACTTCTTGGCTCGTGGAAAAATCGATGTTGGAGCGCAGGTCATCGGCGGGCCACCACACTGAGGACCGCACGCCGCACAAGCGCCTCGAAAAGCGGCAACTTGTAGCCGTTCTTGGCAAGCGGCGTGGCGCCGTCCAGGGCAGCCTGCCCCGCTTGCCTGGCCACGTTTTCGTCAATGCGCCTGCCCGTCAGGGCTGCCTCGGATGTCCTGGCGCGGTGGGGCACCGGCGCCGCCGCGCCGAGGATGATTGCGGCGCGCTTGCAACTCGCGTCTCGGTCGAAATCGAGAACGACCGCCACGTCGGCAAGCGGCCAATCGAAGGAGCCCTTTTCGCTCTGCTTCAGATGAGCCATCCGCAGGCTCGCCGGCAGCGGAGGCAAGAGGATGGCCGTCAGGATCTCGCGCGCCTTCAAATCGTTTTCCCGCTGGATGTCTACGTTCGGCGCCACGAAGAAATCTTCGAGCAAGACCCGGCGCACGGCGCCCTCGGCGTTCGTAAGCTCGACCGTTGCGCCCAGCGCCACCAGCGCCGTCGCGGCAGTGGAAGGGTGAACGATCGCGCAAGGCCTGTTGTCGAAAATCGCGTGGTACTGGTTCTCTCCCGAGATCGCGAAGCAGTGGCCGCCGCCCTTTCTCAGGCAGTGATATTCCGCCGCCCGGAAATACCAGCAGCGCGGCCGCTGCAGGAGATTGCCGCCCAAGGTCGCGACGTGGCGAATTTGCGGACTCGCCGAGCCGTTCGCCACATCGCAAAGGATGGGGTACTTTTGTCGCAGGACAGGATGATCGACGAGTTGGGCCAGGGTCGTCATCGGTCCGATGCGTACGCCGCCTTCCTCTTCGACAATGACGTCGAGTCCTGGAATCTGCGTCAGGCTCACCACCCTCGCCGGCGCCAGCAGGTTTTCCTTCAGCAAGTCGAGAAGATCGATCCCGCCCGCCTTCACCACCGATGTTTCGACACTGCCCGTGGCATCCGGGTACGCCTTCATCGCATCGGCGACAGTCGTCGTTGCCGCAGCCGCGGCTTGCGAAACCGTTCTCGGTCCGACCCATGCGAAGCGATTCATGGTCGTCAGCTCGTCAAAGGAATCTTGCCGAGCGCAGCGAGGATGACTGCGGGCGTCATGGGCAGGGTACGAAGGCGCACGCCGATCGCGTTGTAGATGGCGTTGGCGATCGCCGGGGCGGTGGCGATATTGGCGGGCTCGGCGACACCATACGCATCGGTCGCGCTGTTGCCCTGGTAGTTCTCGAGGAGCACGACTTCGATCGTCGGCGTCTCGTAGGGGCCGGCCAGTTTGTACTGCTCCAGGTTGGGGTTCACCATGCGACCGGTGGACTGATCGAGGATGCGGTCCTCGAACAAGGCGTAGGAGAGTCCCATCAGGACGCCGCCTTGCACCTGGCTCTCGATCAGCAGCGGATTCATCGGTCGTCCGCAATCCTGGACCGCGACGACTCGCTCGACCCGCACGATGCCGGTTTCGGTATCGACGGCCACCTCGGCAAACTGGACGCCGCCCAGATCCTGTTGCGCGATGGCGGCATCACCCATCCGCCGGCGAAAGCCGCCGTAGTCGTCGCTGCGCGCCGCCACTGCGCTGATGCGATCCGTTCGCAATCGGCCAGCGGCTTCCGCAAAGCGCATGCCCCGGGTCGGCTCGTCGCGGACCAGGATGTGGCCGCCGCGGGCCACCAGGTCCCGGGCGTCCACGTTCAGGACAAGGGCCGCTTCGCCGAAGAGCGATTGCAGTGCGCGCCAAGCCGCAGTGCGGGCAGGCGGGGTGATCGACGCGGTCGTCCGGCTGCCATAGGAGGGCGGCCCGGCGGGAAACTCGGTATCGCCGATGCGCACGGTGATCGCTTCCGGACGAAGCCCGAGAACCTCCGCGACAACCTGGGCCAGCACCGTGCCGATGCCGGTCCCGATGTCCTGAACGCTCGACAGCACCTCCACCGAGCCGTCGCGCATCACGCGCACCTCGCAGGCCGAGTTGATCTGCACGTTGGCACCCCAAAGCGCCTGCGCCACGCCGAGGCCGCGCTTCACCGCTCCGGCATCGGCGCCAGGCGCGTGCCGCCGGTGCCATCCGATCCGCTCCGCGCCGATCCGCCGCTCCTCACGCCGCACCGGGCTCGGGTCGATGCGCTCGCGCAGCGCAAGAGGGTCGATGGAGAGCCGCTCGGCCAGTTCGTCGACCGCCTGTTCAAGCCCCCAGGCGCCCGGGGTATTGCCTGGCCCTCGCATCGCGCAGCCCGGCCCCGCGTTGGTGAACACGTCGTGCTGCGCGGATTCGAAATTGGGACAAGCATAGAGCGCTTGAGCCATGTTGCCGACGCCAGCGCCGCTGGCGACACCGGCGGTCCCGAAGCTCAGCAACGAGATCGCCGTCAGCGACCCGTCGCGCCGCGCCCCGATGCGCAGGCGCTGCCAGGTTCCGGGGCGGTTGCCTGCGTCCGTCTGCTCTTCCTGGCGATCGAGAACGATGCGCACGGGCGCCAGTGCCTGGCGCGACAGAGCGACCGCGATATGGCAGTAGTTGCCGAGCGACGATTTGGAGCCGAAGCCACCGCCCATACCATCGACGATCACACGTACGCGGTTCAAGGGCAGATCGAATGCATCGGCCAACTGATGTCGCACGCCGGCGGTGAACTGCGTGGACATATGGACGGTCAGCCCATCGGCGCGCCAATCGGCAACGATCGCATGCGGCTCCAGACAGCAGTGTGTCTGCACCTGGGTACGGTATGTCCCCTCGACGACGATCTCGGCCTGTGTGAATCCTTGTCCGGCATCGCCCCGACGTTCGGTTGCCGGTCCGCGCACGTTGCCGTTGAGCGGCAGGCCATGCTGCGTCGGGAATCCGGAAGCGTGGCCTTCGGCAGCAGAAGCGCTGTCGTAGACCAACGGTGCCTTCGGCTCACGCGCCTTGTACATATCAGCTACGAAGGGCAAGGGCTCGTAGTCGACCCGGATCAGGCGAAGCGCCTCTTCCGCGGCGGACATCGAAACAGCCGCGACGGCCGCCACCGGCGCGCCGACATAGCGCACCACCGCGGCGACGGGATCGTCAGGCCGCACGACGAGCATGACAGTGCGGACGCCGGGTTGACGGGCCGCCTCGGCAATGTCAATGGCGCGTATCCGCGCATGCGGCAGTGGTGCGCGCAAGATCCGCCCGTGCAGCATGCCGGGGAGACTGATGTCGACCGTGAACCGGGTCGCGCCGGTGACCTTGGCGCGGCCATTCTGCCGTGGTATGGGCTTGCCGATCACTGCGAGCACCGCATTCGGAGGCAATGGCGGCGGCTCATCGAGCGGTACCTGCCGCGCCACTTCGCCGAGTCCGACGCTCACGATGCCGGACGGGAATTTCTCAAGGCGCGTCGTGATGTCAGCGGCCATGGTCAGGCCTTTCGCACCTTCGCTGCCGCCAGTGTCGCGGCGACGACGTGAGGATAGGTGCCGCAGCGGCAGACATGGCCACTGATCGCCGCCCGGACATCCTCGGCGGACGGTTCGGTGTTGTGCTCCAGGAGCGCTGCACAGCTCATCACCATGCCGGGCGTGCAGAAGCCGCACTGCAGTGCGTCGTGGTCGATGAACGCGGCTTGGACCGCGTGAAGCTGGGCGCCCTTCGCCAGACCCTCGATCGTCGTCACGCTTCGCGCGCCAACGTCGATGGCCAACATCATGCAGGAGCAGACGGTGACACCGTCGAGCCAGACCGTGCAGGCCGAACAGGCGCCACGATCGCAGGCGATTTTGGTGCCGGTCAAGCCGAAGGGACCGCGCAAGGCCTCGGCCAGCGTCATCCGGGGCTCGGCTTGAAGCGTCCGGGTCGAGCCATTGATGTTCAACGTGATCGGAACGGGCGCCGGCCCCGCGACCGGCGGCCCGCTGATTTCCGCCGCGTCAACATTTGCGGTCAGTGTCGACGCAGTCTCGATCAACGTTGCCCCGGCTGACGTCAGGACGGAACTTCGGAGAAACGAACGCCGCGACAGTTCATGTTTCATACGACCTCGAAACGAGTGCGCTTTTGGAAGTGGGCGGTTCGGATCGCCAGCCGATTCATCAGCTTTGCAGCGTAGACGCCAATGAGGCTCGGGTCGGTGCGTTGGCACACACAACGGCAAGACCCGCGCATCCCGGCAAGCGCGGTACGACACAACTCTCCACCAAGGCGACGATGGCTTCTGTGTGACTGCGGGTCGTAGTTGAAACGCGGCCGAACACGTGCGAGTCAGCGTCTGAGCCAGCAGTGGGAGTGACGGAACTGGCCGGGAGCTGGTTCATCGCCCACTTGCCGGACAACCCATCATCATGAGCGCATCAGAACCTGCTCGCCCCAGCGC
>DAIMIM010000162.1:0-7060 GCA_036722755.1 Caldimonas sp.
CGACCGCCACAGCCTGCGCCACCGACGGGCACCGCCTGCCGCGACGGCCACGGCAGCCCCGACAGCCACGGCGGCCACGGCGGCCGCGAAACACCACGGAGTCCACCGCATGAAGTTCCGCGCCGCCGTGCTCGACCGCGTCAATGCTCCGATGACGATCGACACGCTCGACATGGCGCCGCTGCAGCCCGGCGACGTGCTCGTGCGCATCCGAGCCAGCGGTCTTTGCCACACCGATCTCGAAGTGATCCAGGGTGCGCTCGCCTACCCGATGCCGATCGTCCTGGGCCATGAAGGCGCAGGCATCGTCGAGGCGGTCGGCAGCGCCGTCACGCAGGTCAGCAAAGGCGATCACGTCATCTGCTCCTGGAACCCGCACTGCGGCCACTGCTTCTATTGCGACCGCGGCGTGACCATCCTTTGCGAGCCGTACAAGCGGCACGAGCCGAAGGGCCTGCTGCTCGACGGGAGCTCTCGCATGAGCCGCGACGGTCAGCCCGTGCACCACTACTTCACCACGTCGACGCACGCCGAGTACACCGTTGTCCCCGAATCGGGCGCCATCGCGATCTCGAAGGACATGCCCTTCGATCGCGCCTGCATCATCGGCTGCGGCGTGATGACCGGCATCGGCGCCGCCGTGCGCAAGGCCAAGGTCACGCCCGGCTCGAGCGTGCTGGTGATCGGTTGCGGCGCCGTCGGGCTCAACGTGCTGCAGGGCGCGCGACTCGCCGGCGCGGGCAGGATCATCGCCGGCGACGTCGGCGCGGCACGCCTGGCGCGGGCCCGCCAGTTCGGCGCGACCCATGGCGTCGACGTAACCAGCGACACCGCGCTCGACGAGATCCGCACGCTCACCGACGGCCGCGGCGCCGACTACGTGTTCGAGGCCGCCGGCCACGAGGCCGCGTTCCGTCTCTCCGTCGAAGCGGTGCGGCCGGCCGGGCAGGTCGTCTGGCTCGGCAAGATCCATGTCGACAAGGAAGTGGCGTTTCGCTGGGGCTCGCTGATGGGCGAAAAGCAGATCGTCCGCTCGAGCTACGGCGAAGCGATGCCCAAGCGCGACTTCCCGTGGATCGTCGAGCAATACCTCGAAGGCAAGGTCATGCTCGACGAGCTGATCACGCGCCGCATCGCGCTCGACGACATCAACGACGGATTCGCGGATCTCGCCGGCGGCGTCGGCACGCGCACCGTCATCGAGATGGCGTGAGGCAAGCCCCGCCAGCGGCCACGAGCGTGTGACGCGCGCTGCGGCGGACGCAGCGCAAGGTCACGCGCTCAGCGCGACGGGTTTCTGCCGCGACGCCGCGATCGCGGCAAGCGCAAGCACCGCGGCCGAGCAGGCGAGACCGGCGCGCAGGCCGCCGGCGCGGTCGGCGATGAAGCCGACCAGGGCAGGACCGACGATCTGTCCCACCGCGAACATGACCGTGAAGGCGGCGATGCCGGCGGCCCAGAGGCGGGCAGGAAGGTTGTGGCGGATCAGCGCGGTCGTCGAAGTGACGAGCGACAGGAACACCGCGCCGAACAGCAGGCCCGAGGCGAACACCGCCGCCGGATGGGCGCTGAGAACGGGCAGGACGGTCGCGATGGCGAGCAGCGCATTGAGGATGGCGAGCGACTCGCCGCCGCGAAGGCGCTGCAACATGCCGGCCCAGAGCCACGACGAGGCGACGACGGCCACGCCGAGCATGGTGAAGAACGCCGTCACCACCACGTCGCCGAGATGCTGCTCCCGCAACAGCGTGACGACGAACGTCATGTAGCCGATGTAGCCGAGCCCGAACAGCAGATAGGCGAGGAGGCCCGGTGCGAAGTCTCGCCACTCGAACCGGGCCGCGGCGTGGCGCTCGCCGTTCTGCGGCGGCGGGTCGGCCACCACCGGCACCGCGAACGCGATGATGCCGGTCGCGAGCAGGGCCAGCGCGCCGATGCCGAGCCACGCCGGCTGCCATGCATGCGCCTGCGGTCCGCGCGTGAGCCACGGCACCAGCAGGGCGGCAGCAGCGATGCCGACGCCGGTGCCGCCGTAGTACAGGCCCAGCACCAGGCCTGCCGACGAGGTGGCGTGCGAGCCGGCGACGCGGGCGGCGAGAACCGCACCCGAGACGAGCGACAGGGCGCTGGTCACGCCACTCACGAAGCGCAGCGCGACCAGCGCCGCATCGCTCGACACGACACCGTGTGCGGCGAGCGTCAACGCGGTCGCGCCGGTGCTGGCCACGAGCAGGCGGCGCGGCCCGAACCGGCGCAGACAGCGGGCGGTGACCAGCGCGCCGGCGAGGTAGCCGACCGCGTTGACGGTGTTCATCGCACCGGCGACGAAGTAGCTCCAGCCGAGGTCGGCGCGCATCGGCGGCAGCAACAGGCCGTAGGCGAAGCGGGCGAAGCCGAGCGACACGGCCGATCCGCAGGCGAGCGCGATGGCGATCGCCAGTGCGGGCAACGGCGCCCGCGTCGGCAGGCTCATCGCCGGCGTGCCGCGAGCAAGGCCTCGGCGACCTCGACGAAGCCGCGCCCGCGCTCGTGCGCCGTGACGTAGGCTGGCCATCGCGTCAATCGGCTGGCGAAGTCGGCGATGTTGGCGACACCGACGGATAGTGCGAAGGCATCGAACATGAGCTCGTCGTTGGTCGAGTCGCCGACGTAGAGCCAGGCATCGCGTTCGGCCGCGAGATCGCGACCGAACAGGCGCTGCACGATCCACGCCGCGCCGCTCAGCTTGCTGTGCGTGCCGAACCAGCCGTTGATGTGGATCGAGCTCACGGTCGCGCTCATGCCCTCGTCTTTCATCAAGGCGACGACGCGCTCGATCGACGCCGCATCGAGGTGCGTGAACTCGGCGTGGTCGATGGCGATGTCGGTGACGCGCCCGACACTGTCGCGCGACAGCGTCGCGCCGGCCACCTCGCGGACGATGCGCTCGGCCGCGGCTGCCAGGCGCACCGCGTTGAGGTCGCGCGTGGCTTGATCGTCGGCGAACTCGACGAGGAGGCGTTCGGCAGCACCCTGGCCCGGAATGAGCGCGACCGCGCCGTTCTCGGCGATGACCGCCGCCAGCGGCACCGTCTCGGCGATCGGCCGGCTCCAGCCCATCGGCCGGCCGGTCACCGCGATGACGGGCAGGCCCGACACGCGAAGGGCCGCCAGCGCCGCGACGACGCCGAGCGGGATCACGCCATCGGTCGTCAGCGTGTCGTCGATGTCGGTGAGGACGCCGCGCACGGCACGCAGGCGTTGGGGGTCGCAGCGCGCCCACGGCAGGACGTGCGGGGGAATCACGCGGCCGATGATAGGGCCGTACAATTCCGGCTTCCGAGGAGCGTTGCAAGGCCCGAGCGAGCGAGCGATCGCAGGCGGGCCCCAGGCTCGGAAGGCTGCAAAGCGGATCGAGTCGTTTCGGTCCGCGCCACTTGCAACCGCGCTCACCCGCACGATGGCCGTCGTGGGTGAGTCTCGACTCCCTTCAGACCGTCCGCCGCGCGGGTTCCGCTCGTTGACTGGAACCTGAACATGAACGCCGTTTTGAAGCCGCAGGGCGCCGCGCCCTACATCGTCGCCGACCTCGCCCTCGCCGCCTGGGGCCGCAAGGAAATCAGGATCGCCGAGACCGAGATGCCCGGTCTGATGTCGATCCGCGAAGAGTTCGCGAAGACGCAGACGCTGAACGGCGCGCGCATCGCGGGCAGCCTGCACATGACGATCCAGACCGCCGTGCTGGTCGAGACGCTGCAGGCGCTCGGCGCCGAGGTGCGCTGGGCCTCGTGCAACATTTTCTCGACGCAGGACCACGCCGCCGCCGCGCTCGCTGCGCAAGGCACGCCGGTGTTCGCGTACAAGGGCGAGTCGCTCGCCGACTACTGGGACTACACGCACCGCATCTTCGAATTCGGCCCGAAGGGCGCGAAGGGCGAAGGCCCGAACATGATCCTCGACGACGGCGGCGACGCGACGTTGCTGATGCACCTCGGCAAGCTCGCCGAGAAGGACCTGGGCGTCATCTCGAAGCCGACGAGCGAAGAAGAAACCTGCCTCTACGCCAGCATCAAGGCCAAGCTCGCCGAAGACCCGACCTGGTACTCGAGGAAGAGCGCTGAGATCATCGGCGTGACCGAAGAGACGACGACGGGCGTGCACCGCCTGAAGGAAATGAGCGCCAAAGGCACGCTGCTGTTTCGCGCCATCAACGTCAACGATTCCGTCACCAAGTCGAAGTTCGACAACCTCTACGGCTGCCGCGAGTCGCTGGTCGACGGCATCAAACGCGCCACCGACGTGATGATCGCCGGCAAGGTCGCCTGCGTCGCCGGCTACGGCGACGTCGGCAAGGGCTCGGCGCAGGCGCTGCGCGCGCTGTCGGCGCAGGTCTGGGTGACCGAGATCGACCCCATCAACGCGCTGCAGGCGGCGATGGAAGGCTACAAGGTCGTGACCATGGAATACGCGGCCGACAAGGCCGACATCTTCGTCACCACCACGGGCAACAAAGGCGTGATCCGCCACGAGCACATGGCGGCCATGAAGGACCAGGCGATCGTCTGCAACATCGGCCACTTCGACAACGAGATCGACATCGCCTCGCTTGAGAAAAACTGCACCTGGGAAGAGATCAAGCCGCAGGTCGATCACGTGATCTTCCCGGACGGCAAGAAGATCATCCTGCTGGCCAAGGGCCGCCTCGTGAACCTCGGCTGCGGCACCGGCCACCCGAGCTTCGTGATGAGCTCGAGCTTCGCCAATCAGACGATCGCGCAGATCGAGCTCTTCACGAGGAGGGACCACTACAAGGTCGGCCAGGTCTACGTGCTGCCGAAGCACCTCGACGAGAAAGTCGCGCGCCTGCACCTGAAGAAGGTCGGCGCGATGCTCACCGAGCTCACCGACGAGCAGGCGGCCTACATCGGGGTGAAGAAGGAAGGTCCGTACAAGCCGGACACCTATCGCTATTGACTTGACGTCCCAAGCGAAATGCCTCCAGAATGGATCCATTCCTTCTCCGTGGAGGCGAAATGGCTGTGAATCTGTCGATCAAGGGCGTTCCGGACAACCTTGCCGAACGCCTGCGGGCGCGTGCCGAACGCAATCACCGCTCGCTGCAGGGCGAGCTGATGGCGATCGTCAGCGAGGCAGCGCGCGAGGTCGAGCCGGCGCGTCCGCTGGCGCAACGCAACGTCCCCGAGGGCGGCACACGCGTCGGTTGGCGGTCGACCGAAGACATCGTGGCCGAGCTGAAGCGGCGGTTTCCGAAGCCGGTCGAGGGCGTGCCGCTCGGCGTCGACATCGTCCGTGCCGACCGCGATTCGCGTTCGCGGTGAAAGTCCCGTCGGTCTACGTCGCCGAGCCGCCGGCGGCCTATCGGATCAAGCCGCCGATCGTCGTCGACTGTTCGGTCTTCGGCGCGCTGTTGTTCGACGAAACCTTGCGGGAGACGGCCGCCCAGCTCGTCGCAGGCCGCATCCTGCATGCGCCCTGGCTGCTCGATCACGAGATCGCCAACGTCGCCGACAAGAAGCGGCGCGCCGGTCTGCCGCCGGCGCTCGTCGACGCCGGGCTGACGCTTTACGAGGAACACGAAGTCAACATGCATCGCACATCGCCCGCCGACGCACTCGCGCTGGCCGCCGCCTATTCGCTTTCCACCTACGACGCCGCCTATCTCGCCCTCGCTTCGCAGCTGCGCGTGCCGCTCGTGACGTTCGATCACAAGCTCGGCAAGGCGGCGATGCGACACCTCGGCTCGCTCGAATGATCCGCGTCGACCTTCTGGCCGTGCAGCGTGGCCTCGCGCCGACACGCTCGGCCGCGGCGCGCCTGATTGAAAGCGGCGCCTTGCGCGTGCGCCATGGCGACACGTGGCGTGTGGCGCGCAAGGCGGGCGACCCCGTCGACGACGACTGCGCGCTCGAAGTCACCGACGATGCGGAGATCCGCTTCGTGTCGCGTGGCGGCCTGAAGCTGGAAGCTGCCATCGCACGTTGCGGCATCGACGTGAGCGGCATGACCTGCCTCGACATCGGCCAGGGCACCGGCGGCTTCACCGACGTGCTGCTGCAACGCGGTGCGACGCATGTCGTCGGCGTCGAGGTCGGCCACGGACAGGTCCATGCGCGCCTCGCGGCCGACCGGCGCGTTACAGTGCTCGAAGGCGTCAACGCGCGCCATCTCGAGGCGGCGCAGTTGCCGGTCGGCCAGTTCGACCTGATCGTCGGCGACCTGTCGTTCATCTCGCTCACGCTCGTGCTGCCGGCGCTGTTGCCGCTCATGAACGGCGATCTGCTGCTGCTCGTCAAGCCGCAGTTCGAGTTGCAGCGCGTCGACATCGGCAAGGGCGGCCTGGTGAAATCGCCGGCCGCCTACGGGCACGTCGAGGCGAAGCTGCGCAAGGCCTGCGCCAACCACGGGCTGGTCGTTCGCGACTGGTTCACCAGCGCGATCGACGGCGGCGACGGCAACCGCGAGTTCTTCCTTCGCGCCGCGCGCGTGACTGATCACGGAGCGACACCATGAGCGAGCTGCAGCTGCCGGTTCCGGTCAGCTTCGAGTTCTTCCCGCCCAACACGCCGGTCGGCAGCGAGAAGCTGAAGACGGTCGTGCGCGATCTCGCCGAAGCGAAGCCCGAATTCTTCAGCGTCACCTACGGCGCCGGCGGTGCGACGCGCGACAAGACGCTCGCCACGGTCGCCGACATCGCCGCGCTCGGCCAGGAAGCGGCGGCGCATCTCTCCTGCGTCGGCTCGACGCGGGACGGCATTTCGCAAACCCTCGACACCTATCGGGCGCAGAAGATCCGCCGCCTCGTCGCCCTGCGCGGCGATCTGCCGAGCGGCACCGCGACGGCCGGTGAGTTCCGCTACGCCAGCGAGCTGATCACCTTCATCCGCGAGAAAGAAGGCCGCGACTGGCACATCGAGGTCGCCGCCTATCCTGAATACCACCCGGAGCAGCGCTACGCGAGACGCGACCTGCAGCACTTCGCCGCAAAGGTGAAGGCCGGCGCCGATTCGGCGATCACCCAGTTCTTCTTCAACCCCGATGCCTACTTCCACTTCGTCGACGA
>DAIMIM010000163.1:0-7051 GCA_036722755.1 Caldimonas sp.
GGCGCTTGGCCTTGTCGCGCGACAGGATGGTGTCGCCGTAGCCGTTCTCGACGGCATCGATGGCGACCGAGACGAAATCGCCGGGCTGGACTTCCAGCTCGCCGATATCGTTCTTGAATTCCTCGATCGGAACGTAGGCTTCCGACTTCAGGCCGGCGTTGACGACCACGAAGTTGTGTTCGACCCGGATCACTTCGGCGGTGATGACCTCGCCGGTGCGCATCTCGGCCTTCTTGAGCGAATCCTCGAACATCGCTGCGAAAGAATCTGGCGCGTGCGGCGTGGCGACTTGAGCTTCAGACATGTGACTTGATTTTCCGTGCGACTTGCATCGCGGTTAGGTTGTGAACCGACGCTTCGAAGTGCCATGCAGCACGAGGAGGGGAAGCGGCGGGCCCTGAACCGTCAGACCGGCGATCGGTCAAACGGCCGGCGTTCTTCCCAGGCTTCGAGCACCTTGTCGACCGAGGCTTCGATCGAGAGCGCAGAGTTGTCCAGGAGGAGCGCGCCTTCGGCTGGCACGAGAGGCGACACGCTGCGACTCCTGTCGCGAACGTCGCGCGCTTCCAGATCGGCACGAAGACTGTCGATATTAGCGGAAATCCCCTTCGATCTCAATTGCTTGTAACGCCGCTCGGCGCGTTCCGCGGCGCCGGCGGTGAGAAAGATCTTGAGCTCGGCCGCCGGGAAGACGACGCTGCCCATGTCGCGGCCGTCGGCGACCAGGCCGGGGAGCTTTCGAAATGCGAGCTGAACGCCGAGCAGGGCCGCGCGCACCGCCGGCCATGCCGAGATGCGCGACGCCATCGTGCCGACCGCTTCGAGGCGAAGCGAATCGCTCACGTCGGCGCCGTTCAGCCGGGTCCGGTTGGCGTCGAACTCCAGGTCGAGCGTCGATGCGAGCTCGGCGAGGCCTGGCTCGTCATCTGCCTCGACGCCCGCCATCAGCGCCGCGACGGCGGTGGCCCGATAGAGCGCGCCCGAGTCGAGGTATCGGTAGCCGAGCGCTTCGGCCACGGCGCTGGCGAGCGTGCCTTTGCCCGATGCCGTGGGCCCGTCGATGGCGAGCACGGGGATCGCCTCGACGTCGCCGTCGGCCCGGGCGAAGAGGGTCTCGAAATAGTCGGGCCAGGTCTTGCCGACGCAGCGCGGATCGCGGATGCGCACGGGCACCGCAGCGGCGCCGGCTGTCAGCCCGTTGAAGGCCGCGAGCGACATGGCCATCGCCATGCGATGGTCGTCGTAGGTGTCGATCGCGGCCGCGCGCCAGGAGTGGGGCGGCACGATCTCGAGCCAGTCGTCGCCGGCCCGCGCCGTGGCGCCGAGCTTGCCGAGCTCGCACGCCATGGCGGCGAGACGGTCGGTCTCCTTGACGCGCCAGCTGCCGATGTTCGTCAGGCGTGACGGGCCGTCGGCAAAGACGGCGAGTGCCGCGAGCGTCATCGCCGCGTCGGGCATGTGGTTGCAGTCGAGCTCGATGGGCGACAGCGGGAAGCGCCCGCGCATCACGTCGATCCAGCCGTCGCCGCATTCGACGAACGCGCCCATCGCCCGCACCGAGTCGACGAACGCGATGTCGCCCTGCATCGAGCCGCGGCCGACGCCCTCGATGCGCAACGGCAGGTCGCGCGCGGCGATCGCGCCGGCGGCGATGAAGTACGAGGCCGAGGAAGCGTCTCCCTCGACGACGAAGCGGCCCGGCGAGCGCGGCGCTTGTCCGCCCGGCAAGCGGAATCGTTGGCTGCCGTCGCGCTCGGCGACGATGCCGAAGCGCTCCAGCAATGTCAGCGTGATCTCGACGTAGGGCTTCGAGATGAGCTCGCCTTCGACCTCGATCACGGCATCGCCGCTGCCGCTGCGCAACGGCAGGGCGAGCAGCAAGGCGCTCAGAAACTGGCTCGAGACATCGCCGCGCACGCGAATCGGCGCGTCGAGGAGAAGACCGGCCGGGCCGGCCGACACGCGCAGCGGCGGATAGCCTTCACGCTCGAGGCATTCGACCGCGCAACCAAGCGCACGCAGCGCATCCACGAGATCGCCGATCGGGCGCTCATGCATCCGCGCCGTTCCGCGCAGCTCGAAGACTGCGCCGGTCGCCGATGCGACGATGGCGAGCGCCGCAGTCAGCGGGCGCATGGCCGTGCCGGCGTTGCCGAGAAAGAAGGTTGCCTCGCTGAGCTTCGGCCGGGTGCCGACGCCGTGTACGCTCAGCACTCCCGGAGCGGCCTCGATGCGGCAGCCGAGCTGCACCAGGGCGTCGAGCATGACGCGGGTGTCGTCGGAGTCGAGCAAGCCTTCGATGACGGTCGTTCCGTCGGCGAAGCCGGCCAGAAGAAGGGCGCGGTTGGAGATGCTCTTCGAGCCCGGAACGCGCACCGTTCCGGAGATGCCCGCGAGCGGCGGGATGTCGAGGAACCGGGTCGAGAACACCTGCGGCGCCGCTCAGCGATGCGTGTTCGGCGTCGTCGCGTTCATCTGCCAGCTCGCGCGGGCGTCGCTGGCGCTTCGGATCAGGGCCTCGAGGGCATCGGTGTTGCCGGTCTTGACGACGTGCTCCATCGCATCGAGGGTGTGCCGGAAGCGCTGCGTCTGTTTCAGGATCTCTTCGCGGTTGGCCATCAGGATGTCGCGCCAGACTTCGGGGTTGCTGGCGGCGATGCGCGTGAAGTCGCGAAAGCCGGGGCCGCCGAGCGAGAGGTAGTCGCGCCCCGCGGGCTGACGCGCGACCGAATTGAAATAGGCGAACGCCAGGATGTGCGGCAGGTGGCTGACGGCGGCGAACGCGGCGTCGTGGTTCTCCGGCGTCATGCGCAGCACATGCGAGCCGATCGCCGCCCAGGTGTCGGTTGCCTTCTGCACCAGCTCGGGCGAGGTCTTGGTGAGTGGCGTGAGGATCACCTGGCGGCCTTGATAGAGCGTCGCATCGGCGTGGGCGATGCCCGACACTTCCTTGCCGGCGATCGGATGGGTCGGCACGAACGAGCCGATCCTGTCCTTGAGGACGCGCCGCGCCGCATCCACGACATCGCGCTTGGTCGAGCCGACGTCCATCATCAGCACACCCGGCTCGATCAGGTGGCGGATCGCCTTGAACGTGGCTTCCATCGCCGAGACGGGAACGGCAATCAGCACGAGGTCGGAACCAGAGACGGCGAGCAACGCCGACTCGGCGGCCGTGTCGATGACACCCAGGCGCTTGGCCTGCTCCGTCGTCGATGGCGACTTGCTGTAGCCGATGACGCGCTTGACGATGCCCGCGCGCTTGCAGGCGAGCGCGAACGAGCCGCCCATGAGGCCGCAGCCGATCACGCCGAGTTGCTGAAACATCAGCAACGCCCGCCGGGCCGCCCCAAGGGCGTTGCCGCCCCCACGGGGGGCAGTGAACGAAGAGAGCGTGGGGGTTTCATCAGTGTGAATCGACGGGATAGGTTCCGAGCAGCTTGAAGAAGGCGCAGACCTCGCGCAGCTCCTTCAGGGCGGCGCCGACTTCGGGGTCGTCGGGGTGGCCCTGCAGATCGACGTAGAAGTAGTACTCCCATTGTCCCGAGCGCGCGGGCCGCGACTCGAAGCGCGTCATCGACACGCCGTGCACCTTGAGCGGCACCAGCATGTCGTGGACGGCGCCCGGCCGGTTAGGCACCGAGACCACGAGGCTCGTGCAATCGTGTCCCGACGCTTTCGGCTGCGGATGCTGGCCGGGGTGGGCGACGATGGCGAAGCGGGTCCGGTTGTGCGCGTCGTCCTGGATGCCGAGCGCGACGACGTGCAGGCCGAACTCGCTCGCCGCGCGCTCGCTGGCGATCCCGGCGATGCGCTCGTCGAGGCTGGCCAGGCGCGCGCCTTCGGCATTGCTGGCCACGGGGCGCCGCTCGACGTCGGGCAGGTGATGGCTCAGCCATGCATGACACTGCGCCAGCGCCTGCGGATGGGCGCAGACGGCGTCGATGCCGGCCAGCGAATCGGTGCGGCGCAGCACGTTGTGGCGGACATAGAGGCTGGTCTCGCCGACGATGATCAGCGGCGTCGTCAGGAACAGGTCGAGCGAGCGCGTGACGACGCCTTCGCTCGAGTTCTCGACCGGCACGACGCCGAAGTCGGCAGCGCCGGCGCTGGTCGCGTGAAAGACCTCGTCGGCGTTGGCGCACGGCACCTTGACGATCGACGAACCGAAATATCCCAGCGCCGCGAGCTCGCTGAACGTTCCTGCCGGACCGAGATAGGCGACGCGTGTCGGCGTTTCGAGCGCGCGACACGCAGACATGATCTCGCGCCAGATGGGCGCGACGCTGTCGCCGCGCAGCGGCCCGGGGTTGCCCGCTTTCAGGCTGTCGATCACCGCGGCTTCCCGTTCCGGCCGGAAGGCCGGCGAACCTTCGGCGCGCTTCAGCTCGCCGATGGCCTGCGCGACGCCTGCGCGGCGGTTGACGAGACCCAGCAACTCGCGGTCGAGCGCGTCGATCTGCGCGCGCAAGGCAGCGAGCTCGGTGTCCGGCACGGACAAGGTCGAGGCCATGCGCGCGGTGAAAGCGGCTACCTGCTCGCGGCCCGGGCAGGCGGCGCCGGCTGCCGCGCTGGCGGCGGTGTCGACGTCGGACCGGGCACGGACACCGCTGCAGGCGCAGGCGGCAGTCCGAGGATGACGCGGATGCGCCCGTCGAGCGCGATCACCTTCGGGTCGACGACCGGGCGCGCATCGAGAAGGAGCTTCTGGATGAATGCGTTGCGCATGTCGGGGCCGAGCTCCTGGTACTTCTTGTTGACCGGAGACTGGAGCCAGGCGAGCAGCTGCTTGAGCTCGTCTTCGCTCATCTTCTCCTCGAGCGTCGCGCCGATCGTCGCCGGGGCGACGCGCAGGGCGCGTTCGCGCACCAGCGGATACGACTCGTCGACGTACTTCTTCACTTCGGCCTCGACCGCATGGCCGACCGCGTCGCGCTTTTCAGGCGCGACCTGGCGCTGGATTGCCAGCCCCGCCTCCTGCATCATCTGCTGCGCCGGCCGCTCGACGATGTTGCGCGCGACGGTTTCGATCTCGGCCTGTTGGTTCTGCAGGATTTTCTGGACCAGCTCCTTTTTGGTGCTGCTCTGCGCCGCGACGGGCGCGGCAAGGACAACGAGCGCGCAGCCCGTGGCGAACCAAACTGCGAATCGCTGCGTCATGAACCGTCTCCATTGCCCGGCGCGTCGCCGGTCTGCGCATCGTCGCCGGGCGCCACGTCGCCACCGGATGCAGTGTCCTCCGCCGCATCGTTCTCGACGATGCGCTGCAGGCCGATCAGCTTGGCGCCGTCGTCAAGCGCAATCAAGGTGACGCCTTGCGTGGCCCGGCCAAGCTCGCGGATCTCGCTGACGCGCGTGCGCACGAGTACACCGCTGTCGGTGATGAGCATGATCTCGTCGTCGGCGCGGACCAGCGTCGCCGCCACCACCTTGCCGTTGCGCTCTGACTGCTGGATAGCGATCATTCCCTTGGTGCCGCGGCCGTGGCGCGTGTATTCGGCGATGCCGGTGCGCTTGCCGTAGCCGTTCTCGGTCGCCGTGAGCACGCTCTGCGTCTCGTCTTCGGCTACCAGCATGGCGATGACGCTCTGCGTCGCTTCGAGCGCCATGCCGCGCACGCCGCGGGCGCCGCGGCCGACCGCGCGCACGTCGCCTTCGTCGAAGCGCACCGCCTTGCCGCCGTCGCTGAAGAGCATGACGTCGTGCCTGCCGTCGGTGAGCGCCGCGCCGATCAGGTAGTCGCCGTCGTCGAGGTCGACGGCGATGATGCCGGCCTTCCTCGGGTTGCTGAATTCGTCGAGGCTGGTTTTCTTGACCACCCCTTGCGCCGTCGCCATGAAGATGAAGTGATCGGCGGGAAAGCGCCGGAAGCCGCCGGTCAGCGGCAGCACGACGTTGACCTTCTCGCCCGGCTGCAGCGGGAACATGTTGACGATCGGCCGGCCGCGCGAGCCGCGCGAGCCCTGCGGCACTTCCCAGACCTTGAGCCAGTAGACGCGCCCGAGGGTCGTGAAGCAGAGGATGTAGTCGTGCGTGTTGGCGATGAAGAGCTGCTCGACCCAGTCGTCTTCCTTGTTCTGTGTCGCCTGCTTGCCGCGGCCGCCGCGGCGCTGCGCGCGGTACTCCGAGAGCACCTGGCTCTTGATGTAGCCGGTGTGCGAGAGCGTCACGGCGACATCGGTCGGCGTGATCAGGTCTTCGGTCTCCAGCTCGGTCGCGTTCTTCTCGATCACGCTGCGCCGGGCGCCGAGCTTGGTCTGCCCGAATTCCTGCTTCAGCGCCGCGAGTTCGTCGGCAATGATGGTGGTGACACGTGCGGGCGTCGCCAGGATGCCGAGCAGGTCGGCGATCTGCGCCATCACGTCGCGGTATTCGCCGAGGATCTTGTCCTGCTCGAGGCCGGTCAGGCGCTGCAGACGCATCTGCAGGATCTCGGAGGCCTGGTCGTCGGAAAGACGGTAGAGACCGTCGGGCTGCAGGCCGAAGTTCGGCGAGAGCCCTTCGGGCCGGTACGCGTCGCTGCCGTGCGTCGCATCGCCGGACACCCTGGCCAGCATCTCGCGCACGGTCGACGAATCCCAGCTCTTGCTCATCAGCGCGCTCTTGGCGACCGGTGGCGTCGGCGAGGCCTTGATCGTGGCGATGAATTCGTCGATGTTGGCCAGCGCCACGGCCAGGCCTTCGAGCACATGGCCGCGCTCGCGCGCCTTGCGCAGCTCGAACACGGTGCGCCGCGTCACCACCTCGCGGCGGTGCTCGAGGAAGATCGAGATCAGATCCTTGAGGTTGCAGAGCTTGGGCTGGCCGTCGATCAGCGCGACCATGTTGATGCCGAACGAGTCCTGCAGTTGCGTCTGCTTGTAGAGGTTGTTGAGCACGACCTCGGGCACCTCGCCGCGCTTGAGCTCGATGACGACGCGCATGCCCGACTTGTCGGACTCGTCCTGGATGTGGCTGATGCCTTCGAGCTTCTTCTCGTGCACCAGCTCGGCCATGCGCTCGAGCAGGTTCTTCTTGTTCACCTGGTAGGGAATCTCGTCGACGATGATCG
>DAIMIM010000164.1:0-7043 GCA_036722755.1 Caldimonas sp.
ACGCCGGTCCGAAAGCTCTGGATCGCGATGCGCACCAACTGGCGCGGTCGCTAGGTGGCGGCCCGCCGGCGTGTCGCCGTTGTCGGCGCCGGCTGGGCCGGCCTCGCTGCAGCCATCGAATGCGTCGCCGCAGACGCCGACGTCACGCTCCTGGACATGGCGCCGATCCCGGGCGGCCGGGCGCGCGACGCCGGCGCACCCGAGGACGGCTTCGACAATGGCCAGCACATCTGCATCGGTGCCTATGCCGAGACGCTGCGCGTCCTCCGAAGCGTCGGCGTCGCCGAGGCCGACGCCTTCCTGCGCCTGCCACTGTGCCTGGCCGACGCGACCGGTGCGGGCTTGCGCCTGAAAGCCGGGCCGGCCCGGTTGGCGTTCGCGCGGGCCGTGCTGACACGCCGCGGATGGAGCTGGCGCGAGCGCATCGCCCTCTTGACGCGCGCCGGCGCATGGGCACGCAACGGATTCAGCTGCGACGCCGGGTCGACCGTTGCGCAGCTTGCCGCCGGTCTGCCGCCGCGCGTGCGCATGGAGTTGATCGAGCCCCTGTGCGTGGCGGCGCTGAACACGCCGGCCAGCGCGGCGAGCGGCGCGGTCTTCCTGCGTGTGCTCCGCGACGCGTTGACCTCGGGCACCGGTGCGTCCGATCTGCTGCTGCCGCGCAAGAGTCTCGGCGCACTCCTGCCGCTGCCCGCGCTGTCGCACCTGGAGCGGCGCGGCGCGACGGTCCAGCTGGCGCATCGTGTCCAGCGCATCGAGGCGACGGGGGCGCACTGGAGCGTCGACGACGTGCCGTTCGATCGCGTCGTCCTTGCCTCCAGCGCGGTCGAGGCGGCGCGCCTGGTCGCGCCGATCGACGCCTCCTGGTCGGCGCGCGCCCGCGCGCTGCGCTACGAGCCGATCGTCACGGTGTATGCGCGCTGCGCCGGCACGAGACTTCCGGAGCCAATGCTGCTCCTGCATGCCGATGCCGATCGACCGGCGCAGTTCGTCTTCGACCGCAGCCGTCTCGGTGGCCCGGACGGCCTGCTGGCGTTCGTCGTCAGCGACGCGGCGGTGTGGGTCGAACGCGGCGTCGCCGACACCGAGCGGGCGGTGCTGGCGCAGGCGCAGGCAGCACTCGACGAGCACCTGCGCGCACCGATCGTGCCGCTGCGCACGATCCACGAAAAACGCGCGACCTTTCGCTGCACGCCCGGGCTCGATCGTCCGGGCATGCGTGTCGCTGCCGGCCTCGTCGTCGCGGGCGACTATGTCGACGGTCCCTATCCGGCCACGCTCGAAGGCGCCGTGCGCAGCGGCGTCGCTGCCGCGCACGCTGCATTGGCCTGACCTCGCCGGCCCACCTCGGCGAGAATCGCGCCATGCGAAAACTCGAAGATCGCGCCATCACGATCCAGGTGCTCGAGCGGGCGTTTTCGCTGCTCGACCTGCTCGCATCGCACCAGGAGCCGGTGCCGCTCAAGCTCATCAGCGAGCAAAGCGGCCTGCACCCGTCGACGGCGCACCGCATCCTGAACGACCTGACGATCGGCCGCTACGTCGACCGGCCGGAGCCCGGAAGCTATCGCCTCGGCATGCGCCTGCTCGAGCTCGGCAATCTCGTCAAGGCGCGGCTCGACGTCCGCGAGGCGGCGCTCTCGCCCATGCGCGACCTGCACAAGCTGACGCACCAGCCGGTCAACCTCTCGATGCGCCAGGGCGACGAGATCGTCTACGTCGAGCGAACCTACAGCGAACGGTCGGGGATGCAGGTGGTCAGGGCCATCGGCGGGCGGGCGCCGTTGCATCTCACGTCGGTCGGAAAGCTCTTTCTCGCCCAGGACGACGCCCAGCGCGTGCGTGCGTATGCGTCTCGGACCGGCCTCGCCGGCCACACCCGCAACAGCATCACGGACCTGCCGACGCTCGAGCGCGAGCTGTCGAAGGTCAACCAGTACGGATCCGCGCGCGACGACGAGGAGCTCGAGCTGGGCGTGCGCTGCATGGCCGCGGGCATCCTGGACGATCAAGGCAAGCTCGTCGCCGGACTCTCCATTTCGGCGCCTGCCGATCGCCTCGAAGACAGCTGGCTGGAGCGATTGCGGGCGACTGCGGCCCAGATCTCGGCCGCCCTGGGCCACCGCGGCGGCTGAGCCGGCGCGAGGCGGTCAGATCTTCGGCTTGACGACGCCCAAGGCGGGAACTGCCTGCGCCGACGCGTTGATCCAGTGGCGGACGCGCTCTGCGTCGCCGATCCGCGAGTACTTGCCCGCCGAATCGAGGAACACCATGATCAGCTGGCGTCCTGCGAGCTTGGCCTGCATGACGAGGCAGCGGCCAGCCTCGGTGATGTAGCCCGTCTTCTGCAGGCTGATGTCCCATTCCGGGCTCTTGATGAGGCCGTTGGTATTGCGGAACTGGACCTGGCGATTGCCGACCTCGACCTCGTATTCGGGCGACGTCGACAGCTCGCGGATGATCTGGTGTTCGTGCGCCGCCTTGACGAGCGTCGCGAGGTCGTGTGCGCTCGACTGGTTCCGGCTCGACAGGCCCGTCGGCTCGACGTAGTGCGTGTCGCGCATGCCGAGGTCGCGCGCCTTGTCGTTCATCGCCGTCACGAAGACGCCGAGGCCGCCGGGAAACGTGCGGCCCAGCGCGTGCGCAGCCCGGTTCTCGGAAGACATCAGGGCGAGGTGCAGCATCTCCTCGCGGCGCAACGTCGTGCCGACCTTGAGCCTGGAGCGGCTGTTCTTTTCGGTGTCGATGTCGTCGTCGGTGATGGTGATCGGCTCGCCCATCGGCAGGTTCGCCTCGGTCACGACGACCGCGGTCATCAGCTTCGTCAGCGAGGCGATCGGCAGGACGGTCTGCGAGTTCTTGCTGAAAAGGACCTCGTCGGTGTCCTGGTCCATGACGAGCGCGACGCCGGACTTCAGCTCGAGCGTGTCGGCCGCGTTGTGCAGGCCCTGCAGTTGGCCGAACGACGGGTGCATCGGCTCGGCCCGGGCGAGGATCAGCGCGCGGCGGCCGTTGCGGCTCTGTTGCACCACCAGCACCTGGCGGGCGCGGGCATGGGAATGAAGGGCGACATGGGCCGGCGCGTGCTGGACGGCCGTGACGCGTTTCTTGGTGTGGTCCGGCGTCGTCGATGGCGCGATCGCTGCGGCAGCAGCTGCGGCGGACAGGCAAAGCAGAACGGCCATGCAGGCCAGCTTGCGGATCATCGACACGGTCATCCTATTGATCGGGTGGCGACTTGAGTCTATGTGACGCCAAAAAAACGCGCAAGATCAAAAACTTGCGCGTTGTATCTAAAGTGAGACTACAGACACGGAATCTGCGGTCTTGCGAGTCCGAAGGCTCAGCCCTGGGCGGCGACCCGCTCCGTTTTGCTGTGCAGCTTGTTCAACGCAGCGAGATAGGCTTTGGCTGACGCGACGACGATGTCCGGGTCGGCGCCGACGCCGTTGACGACGCGCCCGCCATGTTGCAGCCGCACCGTCACCTCGCCCTGCGATTCTGTGCTGCCGCTGGTGATGGCATTGACGGAATAGAGCAGCATTTCCGCGCCACTCGCGACCTTCGACTCGATCGCTTTCAGGCTCGCATCGACCGGGCCGTTGCCATCGCTCGTGGCGTGGTGTTCGGCCTCGCCGGCAGCGAAGGCGACGCTCGCTTGCGGGCGCGCGCCGGTTTCGGAATGCTGTGACAGCGAGATCAGGCGATAGTGCTCATGCTCGGCAACGACCGATTCGTCCATCACGAGAGCGAGGATGTCCTCGTCGAAGATGTCGCTCTTGCGGTCCGCCAGCTCCTTGAAGCGGACGAACGCCGCATTGACCTCGGTCTCCGATTCCATCTCGATGCCAAGATCCTTCAGGCGCTGCTTGAAGGCATTGCGGCCCGACAGCTTGCCGAGGACGATGCGGTTGGTCGACCAGCCGACGTCTTCGGCACGCATGATCTCGTAGGTGTCGCGCGCCTTCAGGACGCCGTCCTGGTGGATGCCCGACGCATGCGCGAACGCGTTGGCGCCGACCACGGCCTTGTTCGGTTGCACGACGAAGCCGGTGGTCTGCGAGACGAGACGCGAGGCCGGCACGATCTGGGTCGCGTCGACACCGATCTCGAGAGCGAAGTAGTCCTTGCGCGTCTTCACCGCCATCACGATCTCCTCGAGCGAGCAGTTGCCCGCGCGCTCGCCGAGACCGTTGATCGTGCACTCGATCTGCCGCGCGCCGCCGATTTTCACGCCGGCGAGCGAGTTGGCGACGGCCATGCCGAGATCGTTGTGGCAGTGCACCGACCAGACCGCCTTGTCGGAGTTCGGAATGCGCTGCCGCAGGTCGAGCAGGAATGCGCCGTAGAGCTCGGGAACCGCGTAGCCGACGGTGTCTGGAATGTTGATCGTCGTCGCGCCTTCGGCGATGACGGCCTCCAGCACGCGATACAGGAACTCGGGGTCCGAGCGATAGCCGTCTTCCGGCGAGAACTCGACATTGCCAGTCAGCGTCCTGGCGAAGCGCACCGAGAGCCTGGCCTGCTCGAAGACCTGCTCACGTGTCATGCGGAGCTTTTTCTCCATGTGCAGGTCGCTGGTCGCCAGGAAGATGTGGATCCGGGTCGACTCGCCGCCTTTCAACGCTTCCGCCGCACGCGAAATGTCGCGGTCGTTGGCGCGCGCCAGCGCGCAAACGGTCGCGCCCTTGATCGCCTGGGCGATCGCCCGCACCGCTTCGAAGTCGCCGTTCGACGAGGCCGGAAAGCCGGCTTCGATCACGTCGACCTTGAGCCGCTCGAGTTGCCTGGCGATGCGAAGCTTCTCGTCTTTCGTCATCGAGGCGCCCGGCGATTGCTCGCCGTCGCGCAAGGTGGTGTCGAAGATGAACAGGCGGTCGGACACGGCATTTCCCCAAGCAGAAAACAAAACGGCCCGCTGCGGTTGCAAGCGGGCCGGTCGGACGAGACGTTTTGGACGAGTTCGTTCAGCGAGCCCTGAAAGGTCGAAGAAGAAGCAAGGCCAGAGAAATTCGCAACGTCACCGAATCAATATATCACGGTCCGGTCGCCCGACTAGCGATGCAAGCCCTGCTCGTCCGGCTCGTCGGTCGAGGTCGCGATGACGCTGACCGGCTTCCCCTTCAGCCGCTTCCACACGTAGACGGCGTAGCCCGACAAGCCGTAGAGCATGAAGAGCGCGACCAGCACGAACGGCGGATGGATGTTGATGACGGCGATGCCGAGGGCGATCAGGACGATCACGACGAAGGGCACCGAACGCTTCAGGCTGAGATCCTTGAAGCTGTAGAACGGTACGTTGGTCACCATCGTCAGCCCGGCGTAGAGGGTGAAGGCGAAGGTGGTCCAGGCGAGCCAGGGCCCTTCCTCGATCCCCGTGAAGCCCTGGTTGTCCATCAACCAGATGAAGCCCATGACGATCGCCGCGGCGGCCGGGCTGGGCAAGCCCTGGAAGAAGCGCTTGTCGACGACGCCGAGGTTGGTGTTGAAGCGAGCCAGACGCAGCGCCGTACAGGAACAGTAGACGAACGCGGCGATCCACCCGGGCTTGCCGAGCCCGCGCAATGCCCACTCGTAGGCGATCAGCGCCGGCGCGGCGCCGAACGAGACCATGTCCGAGAGCGAGTCCATGTGCTCGCCGAACACGCTCTGCGTCTTGGTCATGCGCGCGACGCGGCCGTCCAGGCTGTCGAGCACCATCGCGCTGAAGACCCCATACGCCGACTGCTCGAAGCGCCCGTTCATCGCCATGACGACGGCGTAGAAGCCGCCGAACAACGCGCCCAGCGTGAACAGGTTGGGCAGGATGTAGATGCCCTTCCTCCGCGGCCGCGACGGCGGCGCGGGCGGCTCCGCGTTCGCGGTGGGGATTTCGCTGTCGGACGTCATCCGATGCTGTCCGAAGACGAAAGCGCTCGCATCAGTTGCGCGACTGGTCGACGAGTCGGTTCTTCTTGATCCACGGCATCATTGCGCGCAACTGCTCGCCGACGATCTCGATCGGGTGCTCGGCCATGAGGCGCCGCCGCGACAGCAGCGTCGGCGCGCCGGCACGGTTCTCGATGATGAAGCTCTTCGCATACTCACCGGTCTGGATGTCCTTCAGCACCTGCCTCATCACCGCCTTGGTCTCGTCGTTGACGATCTTCGGCCCCGTCACGTACTCGCCGTATTCGGCGTTGTTCGAGATCGAGTAGTTCATGTTGGCGATGCCGCCTTCGTAGATCAGGTCGACGATGAGCTTGAGCTCGTGCAGGCACTCGAAGTACGCCATCTCCGGCGCGTAACCGGCTTCGGTCAGCGTCTCGAATCCCGCCTTGATCAGCTCGACGGCGCCGCCGCAGAGCACGGCCTGCTCGCCGAACAGGTCGGTCTCGGTTTCCTCGCGGAAGTTGGTCTCGATGATGCCGGCCTTGCCGCCTCCATTCGCCGCGGCGTAGCTCAATGCGAGATCGCGTGCCTTGCCCGACTTGTCGGCGTGCACGGCGATCAGATGCGGCACGCCGCCGCCCTGCGAGTAGGTCGAACGCACAGTGTGGCCGGGCGCCTTGGGCGCGACCATCCAGACATCGAGATCGGCACGCGGCACGACCTGTCCGTAGTGGACGTTGAAGCCGTGTGCGAACGCGAGCGACGCTCCCTGCTTGATGTTCGGCTCGACGTCGGCCTTGTAGACGGCGGCGATCTGCTCGTCGGGCAACAGCATCATGACGACGTCGGCCGCCTTGACGGCCTCGCCCACCTCGGCGACCTTCAGCTTGGCTGCTTCCGCCTTCGACCACGAGGCGCCGCCCTTCCTCAGGCCGACCGTCACGCGAACGCCGCTGTCGGAAAGGTTCTGCGCGTGCGCGTGGCCCTGCGATCCGTAGCCGATGATGGTGACGTTCTTTCCCTTGACGAGACTGAGATCGGCGTCCTTGTCGTAGTAGACCTTCATGACTTCTGTTTCCTGTTCGATGAATGGTTGAAAGCTGGGTGGCGCGCGGTCAGACGCGAAGAATGCGTTCGCCTCGTCCGATCCCGCTGGAGCCGGTGCGCACCGT
>DAIMIM010000165.1:0-7040 GCA_036722755.1 Caldimonas sp.
GCGCTCGTCAGGCCGAAATTCGCCGCGGTGCGCGCAGACAGGTCGAGCGTGTTGCTGCCGCCGCCGCCGTTGATGCTGCCGCTGAGCGAGCCCGCGTCGGCGATCACGAAGCTGTCGGCGCCGGCGCCCCCTGCCAGATTGCCGACCGCGCTGAACGCCGTCGTGCCGGCCGTGCCGGTGTCGGCCGTGGCCACCGTGAACGTCGTGCCGCCGGCCACGCCTTGGAGCGTCGTGCCGACGCCGTTACCGGTGACCGTGCCCGCGCCTGCAGTCAGCTGAACTGTCGCGGTGCGACCGCCTGTCCAGCTGCTGAGCGTCGTCGTGCCGCTGCCACTGGTGACGAGTGCGTTCTCGACGCTGGACAGCGTGACGTTGCCACCGGCCGGTCGTGTCAGCAAGGTGTTGCCGAGCGCGATGTTTTCGCCGGCGGCGGCGACGACGACGATCGTGTCTGTGCCGGCACCGCCCGTGGCCGTCACGCTGGCGCCCAGGAGCGAGGTCGAGCCGCTCAGATCGAGCGTGCCGGCGGCGGACTGCCCGAAGTTGAGCGCGATGGCCTGGTCGGCGCCAGCCGTCCCGGCAGTTCCTGTCCCGTTGCCCGCGGTCCCGGTGCCGCCGATGGCCTTGAAATTCGCGAGCGCGAGCGTGCCGCCACCGGCCGCGATCGTGATGCTGCCCGCGTCGCCGCCGTTTCCACCGCCGCCGTTGCCGCTTCCCGCGGCTCCGCCAGCACCGCCGGTGGTGTCGATGTTTTGCGTCGTCGTGTTTGCGGCCGTTGTGTTCGTGATCGCGACGGTGCCGCCTGCGCCACCCGTTCCGCCAGCGCCGTCGGCGGTGGCGTTGTCCGAGCCCTTGCCGCCGACGGCGGTGATGGTGCCGACCCTCAGGAGGTGCGATCCGCCGCCGATCGACAGCGTGACGTTGCCGCCCTTGCCGCCGACCGCGCCGGTCGGATCGCTCAGGCCCGCGCCACCTGTCGTGTTGATGGTGTCGGTCGACATGGCGCCATTGGTCGTGCTGAGCGCGACGTTCCCGCCATCCGCCGCGAGCAGGCCGCCTTGCGCAATGCCGCCTGCCGCAGCGATGTTGACGACGGTGATGTCGCCGACCGTCGCGATGCTCACGCTGCCGCCGGCGATGCCGGCTGCGCCGGAGGTCCTGACCGTGCCCGCAGGGCCACTGGTGAACGACGCTGCCGTCGTCCCGCTGCCTGCCGTGCCGGCCACCGTGAACGAACCGCCGGCCAGCAGCACGGCGCTGTTCAGCGAGACGTTGCCGTTGGCGAAGAGATTCAGGCTGCCCGTGCCCGTGCTGTTCGTGATGGCGCTGGCGGCATCGACCGTGATGTCGGTCGCGGCCTTGAGCGTCAGATCCTTGTTCGAGGCCCAGGTGATCGGCGTGCTGACCGTGATCGTGCCGCCGCCCGGTGCCGTGCTCGCAGCTGCCGGTGTCGCGTCGACTGTGACATTGGCCGTGCCCAGCTGCGTCTGCAGCACGGTGACGCTGAGCGTCGAGGTGCCGGTCGGCGTCGTGATGTCGCTGAACGTCTTGTCGGTCACCCCGCTCGGGATCATGCCGGGCGACGAGACCGACGCTGCGATCGTGATGTCGGTCGGGTCCAGCAGCAGGCTGCCCACTTTGCCGAGTGGCGCAGTGGCGTCGACGAGCCCGTCATAGAGCAGGATGCCCTTGCCCGAAACCTCGGCAGAGCCGCCATCGCCGCCCTGCGCGCCGCCCTTCACGCTGGCGGTACCGAAAAAACGGGTTTCGCCATTCGCCCAGACGACGATCCGGCCGCCATCGCCGCGTGTCAGTGCATCGGCTCGCAACTCGGCACCGGGAGCGACGAGGGTCTGATCGGCATTGCGCACGTCCGGATTGGCGCCGTGAAAGTCGCCGCCGATGCGCACGAGGCCGCCGCCGATGTCGCCCGATGCGTCGATGCGCGCGTCACTGTCGATCAGCACCTTCTGGCCTTGCACGGTCACTTCGCCGCCTCGCTCCCCGGCGCCCGCGCCCGAAGCGTCGAGCCGACCGGAGACGGCCGTGATGCCTGCGTCGCCGCCGTCGATGACGATGCGCCCTTCGTGCGAGCCGATCGCCCTGGCCTGGACCACGCCGGCCATGTTGAGCACGGTGTCGGCGAACGCGCCTCGGGCCGCGGCACGCAGCTCCACCGTGCCACCGTCGGCCTGAATCCGGCCGAGCTGCTCGAGCCGGTTCTTCGCGTCGGTGGCGCTCGTCTGGAAAAAGATCAGGCCGTCGCCTTCGACGTCGACGGAGACGGCATTGGCCGCGACCATGCCGACGCGGCCGCCATTGGCCGTGATGGTCCCGGTGTTGCCGACGTTCGGGCCGGCGAGGACGACCGTGCCGCCCGGAGCGGAGATGACGCCCTCGTTGCGAACCGCGCCCCGCTGGCTCGGCGCCCGTGCATCGACCGACGTCAACCGGTAGCGGCTGGCGAGGAAGTCGCTGTCGGACATCGACAGCGACGACACCACCAGGCCGCCCACGTCGACTCGGGCGCCCGCGCCGAAGACGACGCCGTATGGATTGAGCAGGAAGACGCGTCCGTTCGACGACATCTGGCCGAGGATCACCGACGGGTCGTAGCCCGTGACGCGATTGAGCGTGATCGACGTGCTCGAGGGCGCGTAGAAGCGCACCTTCTCGCCGGCAGCGATCGAAAAGCTCTGCCAGTCGATGATCGCCTTGTCGGTCGTCTGCTTGACGACCTCGGTGCCGGGCGTCGGCGTGCTGATTGTCGCGTTGCCGTTGACCACCTTGCCGCCGAGCGGTAGCGCCAGCGCCGCGCTCGACATCGCCAGGCAGACGGCGAAGCTGAGCGGGTGCAGCACGAAGCGGCGGGTCGCTGCGGCGGGACGGGCGGACTGGCTGGTGCGGGTCTTCATGCAGCGCTCACTCAATGATGACTGTCTTGAAACCGGATCGAACGTGCGCAGAGAGCCGCGCGCCAGTCCTCAGAACGACTTGTTGGCGATCAGATAGATGCGCGGCGACTTGCGCGTGTCGTTCACCGCCTCGCCGCTGATCGGGAACGCCAGCGAGAGCCGCACCGCGAAGTCGCGGGGCCGGTCCCAGACCGCGCCGATGCCGGCGCCGGAAAGGGTCGACCGGTTCACGAAGCTGCCGTTTTGCAGATCGAGCGGCGTCGGTGTGTGCCGAAAGCGGATCGTGCCGACATCGTAGAACGCAGAGAAGACGAACTCGCGCGACAGCCGGCCGAACCAGGCGTCGGGCGGCAGGAAGCGCATTTCGAGCGAGCCGACGAGGCCCGAGTCGCCGGTCCCTTCGCCCGGGCCGAACGCACGCACCCGGTCGGGGCCGCCGAGCTGGAACTGCTCGGTGCTGTCGAGGTTGTTGATCGCGTACTGGCCCTTCGCCGACGCCAGCAGAAGCAGCCGGTTGTTGACGACGTTCTGCAAGCGCGAGAGGTTGAACCGCCCGAGCGTGAAGTTCGCGGGAAGATCGGCGGCGGCGGACTGCGCCAGCTTGAGGTTGCCGCGTACCGCGACAAGCTCATAGGTGTTGACGCCGCCGGTCAGGAGGTCGTCGCGGGCGTCCCCGGAGACGGAGAGCTGCAGGTCGTTCGAGGTCTTCTTGTTGGTGAAGCCGAACAGCTTGTCGTCGAAGCGTTTCGCGTCGATCGACAGGAGCGAGAACAGGTTCAGATTGCGCGAGCGGATCACCGGATAGAGCCCGTAGATCGTCAGCGCGGTGGCGTCGCCGCTCAGATCGGTGCCGGCCAGCAGATCGGCGTTGAGCTTGTAGTGAACGTAGGACGCCGAGACGCCGACCTTCAGGCCATCGGCGCCGACCGGCAGCGTGTAGCCGCCGAGGACGAATTCGAGGCCGCGGGAAAACGACGACAGTGCGTTGATCACCAGCCCGTCGCCGTGTCCCAGCGGGCTGGCGACGTTGCTGATGACGCTGCCGCGCCAGACGCCCGAGTAGCGCGAGCCGAGCGAGTCGACCTCGACCCGGCTGGCGATGCGCTCCTCCGGCTGCGCCGTGACGACGAGCGACGCCGTGCCCGGAGTACGCCCGGCCTTGACTTCGAAGCGGGCATTGATGCCGCGCAGATCGTTGACGAGAAAGACGATGCGCTCGACGTCACGAACGCGCAGGATCTCGCCGGGCTTCAGGCGCGACAGATAGGCTTCGACGACCGAGCGGTCGATCGGCATCTTGTCGGGCCAGTTGAGGACGACCTCGTCGAGGCGACCTTCGAGCACGGCGATGCGGATGACGCCGTCGGCGGGCGTCTGCTCGGGCAGGTAGGCGTAGCCGAGGTAGTAGCCGAGCTCGCGCTGCAGGTAGCGCGTCACCGCCGAGGCGGCGTTGACGAGGTCCTCGTAGCTGCGGCCCTTGCCGGTGAAGCCTTTGGTGATCTGCGGCAGGTCGGCCCGCAATCGTTGCGGCGCACTGTCGTCGACGCTGTAGGCGGCGACGTCGAGGGTCACTTCATCGCTCGGCTTGCCGAGCTCCCGCGTCACGGGAGCAGTCGGCACGACGGCCGTGTCGGGCTTTTGCCGCGCGGCGCGTTGCTGCAGCTCCTCGGGTTGAGGCACTGCGCCGGGCGGCGGCGAAGGCGTGGACGGCAGCGGTGTCGGCGGCGATTGGGCCTGGCTCGCGAACACGACGCTGCCCATCGTCATGGCGATCAAGCCGTGACGGAGCCGAAAAGAAAGACTCAAGGGTCACCTCGACAACGTGCCCGGTCTGCAGCCGGCGCTTTCCGCCGAGCCTACCTCGTCGTGACTTTCTTGCACATCCCCACTAAGACTTAGAAGGCCGGCTTGACGCACTTTGGGTCGCGCTATACAACCTCGGGCCACAAGGGAGCAGGGCTGACCTCTCCAAACAAAACAATGATGGACGACGGCGCGGGCGGCGGGGGTGATGTTGCGGGTTCGCCTGCGCGGCTGGCTATTGTCGACAGCTGGCTCGCGCCGCTGCCCGACACTCCGTGCGGCGAAAGCCTCGAGTACGACGACGACTTTCGGGAGATGGAAAAGGCGGCCGTCGGTCGTCCACCCAGCCAGTTCGAGGCCGAAGGCGTCGCGCCCGACTGGCGCTCGGTGCTCGGCCGCACGCAGAGCCTGTTCGAGCGGACGCGCGACCTACGCGTCGCCATCTACTGGACACGCGCCCGAGTCCGTCTCGACGGCGCCTCGACCTTGCCCGAAGGCCTGCGCCTTGTCGAAGGGCTGCTCGCCCGCTTCTGGGACGACCTGCATCCGGTGCCGGACGACGGCGATGCCTACGCACGCGTCAACGCGATCAACGACATGTGCAGCCAGGCCGGCCTGCTCGGCGACGTGCGCGATTCGCTGGTCCTCGACGACCGCTCGATCGGCGAGCTGCGCGGACGTGACATCGAAATCGCGCTCGGCGAACTGGAGCCGCGCTCGAGCGATTCCGCATTCGGCCGGCCGACGATCGAGCAGATGTTGGGAACGGCCGCCGAGTCCAATCCCGGATTGCGCGAGTTTCCGACAGTCGCACTGGCCAAGGTGGCCGAACTGCAGCAGTTGATGCGCGATCGGGTCGGCTATGCCGCGGCTCCCGAGTTGCAGCCGCTCGTCGGGGTGCTCTCGGGGATTCGCGACGTGATGCCGGGCGCCGCTGGCGGCGCCACCGAGAGTGGCGAAGGCGGCGTGAGCGACGACGGCGCGGCGCCTCGTCGCGGCGGCGCCCGTGCCTCGCTCACGGGCGCGATCGAGTCGAGAAACGATGCCCTGCGGGCGATCGACATGGTCTGTGAGTATCTGGAACGGACCGAGCCGACCAACCCGGCGCAGCTTCTGCTTCGCCGCGCCCGAAAGCTTGTGAACAAGAATTTCGTCGAGCTGGTGCGCGAGCTCGCACCAGAATCGCTCAACGAAGTCGCGCGCGTCATGGGGATTTCCGCGGAGGAACTTTCCGCTCTCCAGGCACAGGAATGATGGCAAGATCGCTGGTTAACGCGGCCGGTCGCCGCGGCGACTCAGGCACGGTAATTCACGAGGAGTAAGCATGGGCAGCAGTCAGAAATTCATCGCGCGCAATCGCGCTCCCCGCGTCCAGATCGAATACGACGTCGAGCTGTATGGGGCGCAGAAGAAGGTGCAACTGCCCTTCGTCATGGGCGTCATGTCGGACCTCTCGGGCAAGTCCGAGGATCCGTTACCGCCCGTCGCCGACCGCAAGTTTCTCGAGGTCGACGTCGATAACTTCGACGCTCGCATGAAGTCGATGAAGCCGCGTGTCGCGTTCCAGGTCGAGAACACGCTCACCGGCGAAGGCAGCCTGCCCGTCGACATCACGTTCGAGAGCATGGACGATTTCTCGCCCGCCGCCGTGGCGCGCAAGGTCGACGGTCTGAGCAAGCTGCTAGAGGCGCGCACGCAGCTGTCGAATCTCATCACCTACATGGACGGCAAGACTGGAGCCGAGGAGCTCATCTCCAAGGTCCTGGCCGATCCGGCGCTGCTCGGCTCGCTGACAGCCGAAGCCAAGCCGCAAGAGTGAGCGGTCCTCGCACAAGTCACCCCGAACTGGAGCTACTCTGATGGCTGAACAGGAAAGACAAGGCTCGGCGCTGGCCGGCATGACGCTCGAGGGCAACGACTTCGCGGCGCTGCTCAAGAAGGAATTCAAGCCCAAGACCGACGACGCCAAGACCGCAGTTGAGCAGGCGGTGCAGACGCTGGCGCAGCAGGCGCTGGCCAACACCAACATCATCAGCGGCGACGCGGTGCGCACGATCTCGGCGATGATCGCCGCGCTCGACAAGAAGCTGACCGAGCAGGTCAACAAGATCATCCACAACGAAGACTTCCAGAAGCTGGAATCTGCGTGGCGTGGTCTGCACTACCTCGTCAACAACACCGAATCCGACGAGAACCTCAAGATCCGGGTTCTCAACGTCTCGAAGAACGATCTCGGCAAGACGCTGAAGCGTTTCAAGGGCACGGCGTGGGACCAGTCGCCGCTCTTCAAGAAGCTCTACGAAGAGGAATACGGCCAGTTCG
>DAIMIM010000166.1:0-7031 GCA_036722755.1 Caldimonas sp.
TTGAGGCTGATGGGGATCAGCCCGATCGACGGCGCCGCCGAGGCGGCAACCTCCAGAGGCAGTGGCGTGTGGGTCACCGAGGCGAAGGCGGAGATGACGGCCTCGGCCTTGCGGCGCGATTCGTCGCGCGCCGTTTCCAGCGCGATCTCGGCGCGGCGCAGGGCGTCGGCGATCGACTCGGTGGCAAGCATCTGCGTCGCACCGACATTGAGCTTGACGCGGACGATGCGTGGCGCCACCTGGCGGTCGTCGATCCGCGCGTTGATGCGGGCGACGACGATCTCGACATCGGCGACGCGCGTGCGCGGCAGCACCACGGCGAATTCGTCGCCGCCGAGCCGGCCGGCGACGTCGCGGCGGCGCAGCGTTTCGCGCAAGGCGGTGCCGATCTGGCGCAACGCCTCGTCGCCGAGCGAATGGCCGAGCATCTCGTTGATGTGCTTGAGACGGTCGACGTCGAAGACCAGCACCGAGGCCATCTCCGGCGCCGCCTTGATCGCCTTGGCGGCGAGCTCGTGGAAATGGCGCCGATTGGGCAGCTGGGTGAGGGTGTCGACTTCGACCATGTGGCGCAACTTCCGGTGCGAGGCCCGCAACTGCGCGACATTGCGCTCGTGGTTCATGACGAGCGACAGCTGCGGCATCAGCAGCGCGGTCGCCGTCTGTGCCAGCACGGCGCCCAACGGGACATCTGCGGCTCCGAGCGCCGGGGCCAACGCCGTGAACGCCAGCGCCATCCAGGCCGCCTGCACGAGCGCGCTGCAGGCCAGGCCGAAGAGCAGGCTCTTCAGAATTGGCGCGGTCGCGAAGTCTTCGAGGCGCGAGACGACGAACGCGGCATGCAGCGTGACGACGAGCGTCGCGATCGCGAAGACCTGCTGCGGCGTGACGGCGGCAAGGGGCACGAACCATGCCGCGGCCGACACGGCCGAGGCGATGCCGAGAGCGAGCCAGTCGGTCCAGGGCGCCACGCCGGCGTCGCCGCGGGCAAAGAAGCGGCGCAGGCCGGCGAGGGTGACGATCGGCCATTGCAGCGCGAGCAGGGCGGCCAGCGGCGCGAGCATGGCGTCGTCCTGGCTCATGGCTTGGCAGACCAGTGCGACGGCGAGCGCGCTGTTGGCGCCGATCCACCACCAGACGCCGCGGCGCAGCTTCTGGCGCACGCCGATCGAGGCGGCCGCGGCGCTGGCGATGGCCACGCCCGCTGCGGCGGCGACGAGCAGGGTCGGCGAGTCGATGAGCATCGCGAAATTCTAGGCAACGCGTTTCCTGCGCGGGGCCGTGATTCGCTGCGCAGCGCGGCCCGCAGCGCGAAAACCGTTACCAATTGGCACGTGTTCGGCCGTGCCGGCCGGCCGATCGAGCCCTCTTACACTCGCTGCCTGCCTTTGCCGCCCGGATTCGACCGCGTGTCGCCATGATCTTCGATGCCTTCTGGCGCGCCGCGGCCTACTGCCTGCATCCCAGAGTGATCGCGTTGTCGCTCGCGCCGTTGCTTCTGGTCGGCGGCGCGGCCGGCGTCCTCGGCTATTTTTTCTGGGAGCCGGCGGTCGGCTCGGTCCGCGCCTGGCTCGAGGACTGGACGCTGCTCGACGCGCTCTTTTCCTGGCTCAAGGCGATCGGCGGCGACGGCTTTCGCAGCGTCCTCGGGCCGCTTGTCGTGGTTGCGCTCGCCGTGCCGGTCTTCATCGTCGTCACGCTCGTTGTCGTCGCATTGCTGATGACGCCGGCGATGGTGCGGCTGGTCGCCCTGCGGCGATTCCCGCTTCTCGAACGGCGCTTCGGCGGCGGCTTCTGGCAGGGCGTCGTCTGGTCGCTGGCCTGCGCCGTCGCGGCGCTGGCCGCTCTCGTCGTCAGCGTGCCGCTCTGGTTCATTCCGCCACTGGTGCTGGTCGTGCCGCCGCTCATCTGGGGCTGGCTCACCTACCGTGTCTTCGCCTTCGACGTGCTGGCCCTGCATGCGAGCCCTGACGAGCGCCGTCGATTGATCCGGGTGCATCGCCTGCCGCTGCTCGGCATGGGTGTCGTCACCGGCTTTCTCGGCGCGGCGCCGTCGCTGCTGTGGGCGGTGAGCGCGTTGGCGCTCGTCTTCGCGCCGCTGCTCATCCTCGTCTCCATCTGGCTGTACACGCTGGTGTTCGCGTTCTCGGCGCTCTGGTTCGCCCACTATCTGCTCGCCGCGCTGCGCGACATGCGGGCTTCGGACGGGTTGGAGCGTGAGGCGGCGGGCGAAAGGGCCGTGGCATCGGCAGCCCGCGACGCGTCGACGGTGCCCGCGACGTACGACCACGACGACGACTGGAACGGACCATGAACTTCGGGCTCATCATCATCGGCGACGAGATCCTGTCCGGAAAGCGCGCCGACAAGCACTTGCCACGCGTCATCGAGATCTTGGCCGCGCGCGGACTGTCCCTGTCGTGGGCACGCTATGTCGGCGACGAGCCGGAGCGCATCACCGCGGACTTGAAGGCCGCGCTCGCCAGCGGCGACGTGGTGTTTTCCTGCGGCGGCATCGGCGCGACGCCCGACGACCACACGCGGCAGTGCGCGGCGGCGGCGCTCGGCGTGCCTCTGGCGCTGCATCCGGAGGCGGGAGCGCTCGTCGTCGAGCGCATGAAGGACATCGCCCGCGAGCGCGGCGAGACCTTCGATCCCGCGCGGCAGGACAACCGGCACCGTCTCGACATGGCGGTCTTTCCCGAAGGCGCGCAGATCATTCCGAATCCGTACAACAAGATTGCCGGCTTTTCGCTGCGAGCGGGCGCCGGCGGCGTCTTCTTCGTCCCCGGCTTTCCGGTGATGGCCTGGCCGATGATCGAATGGGTGCTCGACACCTGCTTTGCGGATCTGCATCGCGCCGCCGAGCTGCGCGAGCGGTCGGTCATCGTCTACGGGGCGATGGAGGCGGCGCTGACCCCGCTCATGGAGTCGATCGAAGCCGGCTTTCCGGGCGTCAAGGTCTTCAGCTTGCCGAGCGTCGACCACCCCGAGCTGGGGCGCCACATCGAGCTCGGCGTGAAGGGCGAGCCGAGCCTGCTCGAGGCCGCCTACGCGGCGATGCTCGATGGCTTGCGCTCGCGACAGGCCAAGCTCGGTGCGGAACTGGTGCGTTGACGCCGTCCTGGGGCATCATCGTGGTGCGTGTCGCCGCACCGAGTACGAGCCTGCCCGGCGAGGCCACTGGCATGCTTTCTGCTAATTTCGACGCGCGCTTTTGGGGCTTCGCCCCACATGAAAAATCGCGACACAACCACCGCAAGCCCCTGGGAGATTGATTGATGGCAGCCAAGACCGTCGCCGACGTGATGAACATGGTGAAGGAAAACGAAGTCAAGTTCGCCGATTTCCGCTTCACCGACACCCGCGGCAAGGAACAGCACGTGACCGTGCCGGTTTCGCACTTCGACGAAGACAAGTTCGTGTCCGGCCACGCCTTCGACGGCTCGTCGATCGCCGGCTGGAAGGGCATCGAGGCCTCGGACATGTTGCTCATGCCCGACCCGAACTCCGCCGTGATCGACCCGTTCTTCGAAGAGCCGACCATCAACCTCACCTGCGACGTGCTCGAGCCGGCCGACGGCAAGCCGTATGACCGCGACCCCCGCTCGATCGGCAAGAAGGCCGAGGCGTACCTGAAGGCATCGGGTCTGGGCGACACGGCCTTCTTCGGCCCCGAGCCCGAGTTCTTCATCTTCGACGACGTGAGGTGGGGCTCCGACATGTCGGGCTGCTTCGTCAAGATCGATGCCGACGAGGCGCCGTGGAACACCGGCAAGAGCTACGAGAACGGCAACAGCGGCCATCGTCCGACCGTCAAGGGTGGCTACTTTCCAGTTCCTCCGGTCGACAGCGCCCAGGACATCCGCGCCGAGATCTCGCTCGTGCTCGAGTCGCTCGGCATCCCGGTCGAGGTGTTCCACCACGAGGTGGGCGGCGCCGGCCAGAACGAGATGGGCACCAAGTTCAGCACGCTGGTCGAGCGCGCCGACTGGACCCAGAAGCTCAAGTACGTGGTCTGGAACGTCTGCCACTCTTACGGCAAGACGGCGACCTTCATGCCGAAGCCGATCGTCGGCGACAACGGCTCGGGCATGCACGTGCACCAGTCGGTCTGGAAGGACGGCAAGAACCTGTTCGCCGGCGACGGCTACGCCGGCCTCTCGGAGTTCGCCCTGTTCTACATCGGCGGCATCATCAAGCACGCGCGGGCGCTGAACGCGATCACCAACCCCGGCACCAACAGCTACAAGCGGCTGGTGCCCGGCTTCGAGGCGCCCGTCAAGCTCGCCTACTCGGCGAAGAACCGGTCGGCGTCGATCCGCATTCCGTTCGTGTCCAACCCGAAGGGCCGCCGCATCGAGGCGCGCTTCCCGGATCCGCTGGCCAACCCGTACCTGGCGTTCTCGGCCCTGCTGATGGCCGGGCTCGACGGCGTCGAGAACAAGATCCATCCGGGCGAAGCGGCCACCAAGGACCTGTACCACCTGCCGCCGGAAGAAGACGCGAAGATCCCGACCGTCTGCCACAGCCTCGACCAGGCGCTCGACTATCTCGACAAGGGTCGCGGCTTCCTGACCAAGGGCGGCGTCTTCACCGACGCCTTCCTCGACGCCTACATCGAGCTGAAGATGCAGGAGGTGACGCGTTTTCGCATGACCACGCATCCGATCGAGTTCGACATGTACTACAGCCTCTGAGGCTTGCGTGCCTGAGAGAAAAGGGACGGCACGGCCGTCCCTTTTCATTGGCGGAGCCAAGTTCCCCTGTTGATCGTGTGATCGTGCAGCGGATGCGCAGGCAAGCTGCGAGACAATCGGCCCCGGCCTGTCGGCGCGGCAGCATCCGCCGGCGTTGACAGGCTGGAGACGACCACATGAAACGCCACATTCTTTGCCTGCTCTCCATTGCCACGGTCTGCACCGGCGGCGCGGTCTTCGCTGCCGACAGCGCCAGCACCGTCGAGGGCAGCGTGATGTACCGCTGCCCCGGCAACGACTACAAGAACACGATCTCGGCCAAAGAAGCCGACAAGCTCGGCTGCAAGAAGATCGAAGGCGCGCCGGTCAGCGTGATCCAGACCTCCAAGCCGCGCGGCTCCGGCTCCCCGGTTCCCGTCGCCGGCAGCGGCGCGTCGGCACGCGTCGATCCGGTGGCGCAGCGCGCCCGCGACAGCGATGCCCGGCGCATCCTCGAAGGCGAGCTCAAGACCGAGGAAGACCGGCTCGCGGCGCTCAAGAAGGACTACAACAACGGCCAGCCCGAGCGCCAGGGCGGCGAGAAGAACTACCAGAAGTACGTCGACCGCGTCGGCGAGATGAGCGCGGCGATCGCCCGCAAGGAAGTCGACGTGGCCGCCCTGCGCCGCGAGATCGCCAAGCTGCCGCCGCCCGCGCCGACGCCGACCTTGTGATCGCGTCGAGCGCTTCGGAGCCGGCCGCGTCGTGCAACGAGACCGCCGCAGGCCACGCGGCGCTCGACCTGCTGGCGACGATGGTCGCCGAGGTGACGGCCGAGGGCGAATGCGTCTTCGCCAACTCGTCGTTCGAGAACGTGCTGGGGCTGTCCCGGCGCAGCATGTCGCGCGGCTCGGCCTTCGACTGGTTCGCCGACGCGCAGCTGGTTCGCGACACCGTCGCGGCCGTCAGCAGCAATGCCTTCGCGACCAGCCGCCTCGACGCACAGCTCAAGCGCCCGGGCTCCAGCCACGGCGAGACATTGCCCGTTCGGGTCACGGTCAACCAGATCGACGGATCGCGCAATGTCCTCTTCGAGCTCGTCGAGATCGAGCAGCAGACGCGTCAGGAGCGCGAGGAGCGCGCGCTCGAGCAGGCGCAGGCGACCAAGGAGCTGATCCGCAATCTCGCGCACGAGATCAAGAACCCGCTCGGCGGCATCCGCGGCGCGGCACAGCTGCTCGAGATGGAAATCGAGTCACGCGCGCTCACCGAATACACGCAGGTCATCATCACCGAGGCCGACCGGCTGCAGTCGCTGGTCGATCGCCTGCTCGCGCCGCACCGCAAACCCCACGTCGTCGGCAACGTCAACATCCACGAGGTCTGCGAGCGCGTGCGGGCGCTCATCGTCGCCGAATTTCCGCGCGGCCTGGCCACGGAGCGCGACTACGACACCTCGATTCCCGAGTTCCACGGCGACCGCGAGCAGCTGATCCAGGCGGTGCTCAACATCGCCCACAACGCCGCCGAAGCGCTGAGCGAGCGCATCGACATCGGCGACGCGGTGATCCTGCTGCGCACCCGCGTCGCCCGGCAGGCGACTCTCGGCAAGCACCGCTACCGACTGGCACTGGAATTGCATATCCAGGACAACGGCCCGGGTGTCCCGGAGGCGTTACGCGAGCGGATCTTCTTTCCGCTCGTGTCGGGCCGCGAGAATGGCTCGGGACTGGGACTCACGCTCGCGCAAACGTTCATCCAGCAGCACCATGGCACTGTCGAATTCGAAAGCGAACCCGGACGCACCGTGTTCAAGATCGTGATCCCGCTCGCGTGATGAAGTCGCCGTCATGAAGCCGATCTGGATCGTCGACGACGACCAATCGATCCGCTTCGTTCTCGAGAAGGCGCTCGCTCGCGAGGACTTCGCGGTGCGCAGCTTCACGAACGCACGCGACGTGCTCGCCGCGCTCGACGACGACCAGCCGCAGGTGCTCGTCTCCGACATCCGCATGCCGGGCGGCTCGGGCATCGAGCTGCTGACCAAGATCAAGGCGAAGATGCGCGAGCTGCCCGTCATCATCATGACGGCCTACTCCGATCTCGACAGCGCCGTCAGCGCCTTCCAGGGCGGCGCCTTCGACTATCTGCCCAAGCCGTTCGACGTGCCGAAGGCGGTCGACCTGATCCGTCGCGCGGTCGAGGAGAGCCTGCACGTCGGCGAGGCCGAGGCGCTGACGGCGCAAGTGCCCGAGATCCTCGGTCAGGCGCCGGCGATGCAGGACGTCTTTCGCGCGATCGGGCGGCTCAGCCAGAGCATCGTCACCGTCCTCATCACCGGCGAGTCGGGCT
>DAIMIM010000167.1:0-875 GCA_036722755.1 Caldimonas sp.
GGCATGAAGAAAGGCCTCACGTCGTACGGCGACGCCGAGTTCTCGCTGTTCCTGCGCAAGGCCTTCATCAAGGCGATGGGCCTCTCGGACGACGCGCTGAGCCGGCCGATCGTCGGCATCGCCAATACCTTCAGCGACTACAACGCCTGCCATGGCAACGTGCCAAAGCTGGTCGAGGCGATCAAGCGCGGCGTCATGCTGGCTGGCGGCCTGCCGATGGAGTTTCCGACGATCTCGATCCACGAATCGTTCGCCTATCCGACCAGCATGTTCCTTCGCAACCTGATGGCGATGGATACCGAAGAGATGCTGCGCGCGCAACCGATGGATTCGGTGGTGCTGATCGGCGGCTGCGACAAGACGATTCCGGCGCAGATGATGGCCGCCGCCTCGGCCGAGGTGCCGGCGGTGTTCGTGCCGGTCGGGCCGATGCTGGTCGGCCACCACAAGGGCGAGCAGCTCGGCGCCTGTACCGATTGCCGGCGCCTCTGGGGCGAGTTCCGCGGCGGCCGCATCGATGCGATCGAGATCGAGGCCATCAACGAGCGGCTCGCGCCGACCGCCGGCACCTGCATGGTGATGGGCACGGCCAGCACGATGGCCTGCATCGTCGAGATCATGGGCCTCGCCTTGCCCTACTCGGCGACGATTCCGGCCACGCACGCCGACCGGTTGCGCTCGGCGGAGGCGAGCGGGCGCGTCGCCGTGACGATGGCAACGACCGGCGGCCCGCTGCCTGGCAAGATCATGACCGCGGCGGCATTTCGCAATGCCGTCGTCGTCATGCAGGCGATCGGCGGCTCGACCAATGCGCTGGTGCACCTCACCGCCGCGGCCGGCCGCGGGTGCGGCCTCCGGGTGCATGCGAACCAGCT
>DAIMIM010000167.1:885-6995 GCA_036722755.1 Caldimonas sp.
GGCGACCGGCTCGGCCTGCCGATCGATCTGGCCGAGGTCGACCGGCTCGGCCGCGAGGTGCCGGTGCTGGTCGATCTCAAGCCCTCCGGCAAGCACTACATGGAGCACTTCCACTGGGCCGGCGGCGTGCCGCGGCTGATGCACGAGCTGCGCAGCCTGCTCGATCTCGACGCGCGCACGGTCGAGGGCAAGACGCTGCGCGAGGTCGCGGCCGGCGTCGACACGAGCGAGGCGCAAGACGTGATCCGCTCGCGCGCCGACCCGATCAGCGCCAGCGGCAGCATGGCCGTGCTGCGCGGCAACCTGGCGCCGCGCGGCGCGATCATCAAGCAGTCGGCGGCGAGCCCGGCGCTGATGACGCACACCGGCCGCGCCGTCGTCTTCGACAACCTCGAGGACCTCGCCGTCCGGATCGACTCGCCCGAGCTCGACGTCCACGCCGACGACGTGCTCGTGCTGCGCAACGCCGGCCCGATCGGCGCGCCCGGCATGCCCGAAGCCGGCTACCTGCCGATCCCGAAGAAGCTGGCCCTGCAGGGCGTCAAGGACATGGTGCGGATCTCCGACGCGCGCATGAGCGGCACGGCCTTCGGCACCATCGTCCTGCATCTGGTGCCCGAGGCGGCGCTCGGCGGGCCGCTCGCTCTCGTGCGCAATGGCGACACGATCCGTCTCGATGTGGAGGCGCGAGAGCTCGAGCTGCTCGTCGACGCCGCCGAGCTCGCGCGCCGCCGCGCCGTGTTCGATGTCGAAGGCGCCACCGGTGCGGCGCCCGTGCCCGATCGCGGCTACGCGGCGCTCTTTCACTGCTCGGTACTGCAGGCCGACGAAGGCTGCGACTTCGACTTCCTCGTTCCCGGCCGCGGACGGCGCAACGCCGGTCCGCGCTAACATCGGCCGATGGCCGACCCGACACCCACCGAGATCGAGCGCTTCATCGCTGCGGGCCTGGCCTGCGAGCACGTCGAAGTCGAGGGCGACGGCCGTCATTTCTTCGCGACCATCGTCTCGGCCGAATTCGAAGGCACGAACCGCGTCGCTCGACACCAGCGCGTCTACCGCGCCCTCGGCGACCGCATGCGCGAGCAGATCCACGCGCTGTCGATGAAGACCCTCACCCCTTCCGAATACCGAACCGACCCGGCCTGACGCGCGCCCTGCGCGTCGACCAAGAATTGCCATGGACAAACTCCGCATCCGCGGCGGCCGCCGCCTCGCCGGCGAGATTGCCATCTCCGGAGCCAAGAACGCGGCCCTGCCCGAGCTGTGCGCCGCGCTGCTCACGGCCGAGCCGGTGCTGCTCTCGAACGTGCCGCGCCTGCATGACGTGACGACGATGCTCAGGCTGCTGACGACGATGGGCGTCGTCGCCGCCCGGCCCGAGCACGCGCACGACGTCGAAGCGACCGTGTCGCTCGACGCGCGTCGCATCACCAGCCGCGAAGCCCCGTACGACCTCGTCAAGACGATGCGCGCCTCCATCCTCGTGCTCGGCCCGCTGCTCGCCCGGTTCGGCGAGGCACGCGTCTCGCTGCCCGGCGGTTGCTCGATCGGCACGCGCCCGGTCGATCAGCACATCAAGGGCCTGCAGGCGCTCGGCGCCGAGGTCACGGTCGAGCACGGCGACATCGTCGCCCGGGCGACGCGGTTGAAGGGCGCACGCATCATGACCGACATGGTCACCGTCACCGGTACCGAGAACCTGCTGATGGCGGCGACGCTGGCCGACGGAGAAACCGTGCTCGAGAACGCGGCGCAAGAGCCCGAGATTCCCGATCTCGCCGAGATGCTGATCGCGATGGGAGCGCGCATCGAAGGGCACGGCACCAGCCGGATCCGCATCGAGGGCGTGCGCGAGCTGCATGGCGTGTCGCACCGCATCGTTGCCGACCGCATCGAGGCCGGAACCTTCCTGTGCGCCGTTGTCGCCGCCGGCGGCGACGTGCTGTTGCGCGGCGCCCGCGCCGGTCATCTCGAGGCGGTGATCGACAAGCTGCGCGAGGCCGGCGCCGTCATCGAGGCGGGCGACGGCTGGATCCGCGTGCGTGCCGAGGGGCGGCCGCGCACCGTGGCCTTGCGCACCAGCGAGTACCCGGCGTTTCCGACCGACATGCAGGCCCAGTTCATGACCCTCGATTGCATCGCCGAAGGCACCTCCAGCATCGCCGAGACGATCTTCGAGAACCGCTTCATGCATGTGCCCGAGCTGCTCCGGCTCGGCGCGAAGATCGAGGTCGACGGCCGCGTCGCGGTCGTGCAGGGCGTCGAGAAGCTCTCGGGCGCCGCGGTGATGGCGACCGACCTGCGCGCCTCGGCGGGCCTCGTCATCGCCGGCCTCGTCGCCGAAGGCGTGACGACGGTCGACCGCATCTACCACCTCGACCGCGGCTACGACCGGATGGAAGCCAAGCTGCGTGCGCTCGGCGCCGACATCGAGCGCGTCGCGACGTGATCACGCTCGCGCTGTCCAAGGGCCGCATCCTCGACGAGACGCTGCCGCTGCTCGCGTCGGCCGGGATCGCGCTGGCCGACGATCCCGAGACGAGCCGCAAGCTCATCGTCGCCACCACACGCTGCGACCTGCGCATCGTGCTCGTGCGCGCCAGCGACGTGCCGACCTACGTGCAGCACGGCGGCGCCGATCTCGGCGTGGTCGGTCTCGACACCTTGATCGAGCACGGCGGCGAGGGCCTCTACCGGCCGCTCGACCTCGGCCTGGCGCGCTGCCGCATGAGCGTCGCCGCGCCGCTCGGCTTCGACTACGCCGCCGCCGTGAAGCAGGGCTCGCGCCTTCGCGTCGCCACCAAGTTCACGCGTATCGCCAGGGATCACTTCGCCGACAAGGGCGTGCATGTCGACCTGATCAAGCTCTACGGCTCGATGGAGCTGGCGCCGCTCACCGGGCTGGCCGATGCCATCGTCGACCTGGTCGCATCGGGCAACACGCTGAAGGCGAATGCTCTGGCCGAGGTTGAAGTGATCATGCAGATCTCGGCGCGCCTGGTCGTCAACAAGGCAGCGCTCAAGCTGAAGCGCGCGCCGATTCGCGCCATCGTCGACGCGCTGGCGCGGGCGGTCGACATCGCCGACGCCGCGGCGACGTCGACATCGGCGGCGCGATCGGGAGTCGAGTCGTGAGCCTGCGCTTGCGCCGCCTCGACACGCAAGACGCCGATTTCGACGCCAGGCTCGGTGCGGTGCTCGCCTACTCTGCCGAGGTCGATGCCGAAGTCGAGAGCAGCGTCACGGCCATCCTCGCCGATGTCCGCACGCGCGGCGATGCCGCCGTGCTCGAGTACACGCGGCGCTTCGATGGATCGCGTGCGACGTCGCTCGGTGCGCTCGAAGTGGAGCGTCGCGACCTGTTCGCCGCGCTCGATGCCCTGCCGAAGGCGCAGCGCAGCGCACTGGAGAGCGCGGCGGCGCGCATCCGCGACTTTCACGAGCGGCAGCTCGAGGTCGCTGGCAAGGGCTGGCGCTACCGCGACAGCGACGGCAACCTGCTCGGGCAGAAGGTGACGCCGCTCGACCGCGTCGGCATCTACGTGCCCGGCGGCAAGGCCGCGTATCCGTCGAGCGTGCTGATGAGCGCGCTGCCGGCCAAGGTGGCCGGCGTCGGCGAGATCGTCATGGTGGCGCCGATGCCGGTGCATGGCGGCGGGTCCACAGAGACAGGCGCCGGGCGCAACCCGCTGGTGCTGGCGGCAGCGGCCATCGCCGGCGTCGATCGCGTCTTCGCGATCGGCGGCGCCCAGGCGATCGGCGCGCTTGCCTACGGCACCGAATCGATCCCGGCGGTGCACAAGATCACCGGCCCGGGCAACGCCTATGTCGCCAGCGCGAAGCGGCGCGTCTTCGGAACCGTCGGCATCGACATGATCGCTGGTCCCAGCGAGATCCTGGTCCTCGCCGATGGCAGCACGCCGCCCGACTGGGTGGCGATGGACCTTTTCAGCCAGGCCGAGCACGACGAGCTCGCGCAAAGCATCCTGCTCTGCCCCGACGCCGCCTACATCGAGCGCGTGCTCGAGGCGATGAACCGCTTCTTGCCGACCATGCCGAGGCGGGAGCTCATCCGCGCGTCGCTCGAAGGGCGCGGCGCGCTCGTGCTGACGCGCTCGATGGACGAGGCCTGCGAGATCAGCAACCGCATCGCGCCCGAGCATCTGGAGGTGAGCGCGTCGGATCCGCACCGCTGGGAGCCGCTGCTGCGACACGCCGGCGCGATCTTCCTCGGCGCCTTCACAAGCGAGAGCCTGGGCGACTATTGCGCCGGCCCCAACCACGTGCTGCCGACGTCCGGAACGGCACGTTTCTCGTCGCCGCTCGGCGTCACCGATTTCCAGAAGCGGACCAGCCTGATCGAAGTGAGCGAGCGCGGCGCCGCGGTGCTCGGCCCGATCGCGGCCGTGCTGGCCAAGGGCGAGGGCCTCGCCGCCCATGCGCGCGCCGCCGAACTGCGCCAGGAAGAGGGCGTGCACCCGGCCCCTGCATCGTCGCCTCGCGAGGCGACGGGGCGCGGCGGCGCGAATGCCATGGCGACGACGGCCGAGCGCATCGCCGCGGTCGTTCGCCAGGACGTGAAGTCGATGCACGCCTACGCGATCCAGCCGAGCGCGGGGCTGGTCAAGCTCGACGCGATGGAAAACCCGTTCCGCTTGCCCGAGCCGTTGCAGCAAGCACTCGGCGAGCGGCTCGGCCGCGTCGCCATCAACCGCTATCCGGTGGCGTGCGTCGCCGATGTCGTTGCCGCGCTCTCGCGCTACGTGACGCTGCCGGCGGGGTGCGCGCTGATGCTCGGCAACGGCTCGGACGAGCTCATCTCGCTGCTGGCGCTGGCCTGCGACCTGCCGGGCGCGACGGTCCTCGCGCCGGTTCCGGGCTTCGTGATGTACGAGATGTCGGCGAAGCTGCAGGGCCTGCGATTCGTCGGCGTGCCGCTGACGCCGACGTTCGAGCTCGACGAGCCGGCGATGCTCGTCGCGATCGAGACGCATCGGCCGGCGATCACCTACCTCGCCTATCCGAACAACCCGACCGCGAACCTGTTCGACGAAGGCGCGGTCGAGCGCGTCGTCGACGCGGTCGGCCGGCAGAGCGGCCTGCTGGTCTTCGACGAGGCCTACCAGCCCTTTTCCTCGCGCACCTGGATGGACCGGCTCGGAACGTTGCCGCACGTCCTGGTGATGCGCACGCTCAGCAAATTCGGCCTCGCCGGGGTCCGCCTCGGCTACCTGGCCGGGCCGGCGGCGATCGTGGCCGAGATCGACAAGGTCCGGCCGCCCTACAACATCAGCGCCCTCAACGCCGAAGCGACGCTGTTCGCGCTGGAGCATGCCGACGAGTTCGCACGCCAGGCGGCCGTGCTGCGCGGCGAGCGCGCCCATTTGCTGGCAGCGCTCCACGCGCTGCCGGGCGTGGAGGCTTTCCCGAGCGAAGCGAACATGATCCTGGTGCGCGTCGCCGACGGCAGCGCGGTGTTCGAGGCGATGAAGCGGCGCGGCATTCTGGTCAAGAACGTCCAACCGCTGCATTCGCTGCTCCATGACTGTCTTCGCCTCACCGTCGGCACACCGGAGGAAAATTCCCTCATGATCGACGCCTTGCGCGCCAGCCTGCCATGAACGCCCCCCTGATCTCCACGCCGGCCGCACGCCGTGCGACCGTGCAGCGCGACACGAAGGAAACGAGGATCCGCGTCAGCGTCGATCTCGACGGGTCGGGCACGTCCAGGCTCGCCACCGGTATCGGCTTCTTCGACCACATGCTCGAGCAGATCGCCCGCCATGGCTTGATCGATCTCGAGATCGAGGCCAAGGGCGACCTGCACATCGACGGCCACCACACCGTCGAGGACGTCGGCATCACGCTTGGCCAGGCGGTCGGCCAGGCCGTCGGCGACAAGCGCGGCCTGGTCCGCTACGGCCACGCCTACGTGCCGCTCGACGAGGCGCTGTCGCGCGTCGTCATCGATTTCTCGGGCCGGCCCGGCCTCGTCATGCATGTGCCGTTCAAGGCCGGCATGATCGGCGGCTTCGACGCGCAGCTGGCGCATGAGTTCTTCCAGGGCTTCGCCAACCACGCGCTGGTGACGATGCACATCGACAACC
>DAIMIM010000168.1:0-6969 GCA_036722755.1 Caldimonas sp.
GGAACAGGCTGGGCGCGCTCTTGTTCTGCAGCCAGGCGCGCCACTGGTTGACCCAACCGGTCAGCAGCGGCGCAAGCGCCAGCGCGACCAGGATCTCCAGCAGCTGGGAGACGGCGCCGTAGAGCGTCATGCGGGCCTTGGCGACATGTTCATCGGCTCACCACCAGCAGCGTCGCGATCAACGTGACGAAGCTGTAGAGCAGGTAGACGGCGATCCGCCCTTGCTGTAGCAGGCCGACCAGGCGCGCGACCCGCGCCACGGCCGCGGCAATCGGCAGGTACAGGGCATGCCAGATCGGATCCTCGACGACGACGTGGTACAGCGGATGCGTATCGAATGGCGTCGGCAGTTCGCGCTGCATGCGAAAGAACGGCTTGAAGATTTGCCGGATCGGCTGGCCGAAACCTTCGGCGCTGTCCTGCATGCGCGCCGTCTGCCAGGGATATCCGCAGTCCCAGAGGGCGGCGCGACGCAGCCGCCCGTGGTAGAGCCGGCGCACCAGCAGGTAGGTCAGCGCGCAGCTCGCCGCGACACCGAGCAGGAAGATCACCGGCCCGTAGCTGGCGCGTTCGACCGAGGTCGGCGCCAGCAGCCAGCGGCCCGCCGCCGTGGCATCGCCCAGGCCCGCGGCGACCAGCTGATGCGTCACTGGTTCGATGAGCCGGATGAACTGGATCGGCATCAGCCCGAGGCCGATGCAACCCGCCGCGAGCCACACCATCCCGATGCGTTCCCAGCGGCCGGCATCGTGCGCGTGCGCGAGTTTTTCCTCGCGCGGCCGACCGAGGAAGATGACGCCGAAGAACTTGACCATCGTGTAGCCGGCCAGCGCCGCGACCAGCGCGATCAGCGCCGCGACGACCGGGATCAGCATGTTGAGCACCGGGTCGGGCAGCCCCGGCGTGAACAGGAAACTCTGCAGCAGCAGCCATTCCGAGACGAAGCCGCCGAGCGGCGGCAGGCCGGCGCTCGCGAGCACGCCGATCAACGTCAGCCACGCCACCCACGGCATCGTGCGGATCAGGCCACCCAGCTTGCCGAGGTTGCGCTCGGCGGTGGCATGCAGGACCGAGCCGGTGCTGAGAAACAGCAGGCTCTTGAAGAGCGCGTGGGTGGCGACGTGGTAAAGACTCGCGGTCAAGGCGAGTGCCGCCATCGGCAGCATGCCGTAGGCGGAAAAGATGACCGTCAAGCCGATGCCGGCGAACATCAGGCCGATGTTCTCGATCGACGAATAGGCGAGCAGCCGCTTCATGTCGACCTGCACCGCGGCGAAGACGACGCCGAACAGCGCGGTCGCGAGCCCGAGCGCCAGCAACAGCCCGCCCCACCACCACAACTGCATCTGTAGCAGGTCGAATAGCACGCGCAGCAGGCCGTAGATCGCGGTCTTCAGCATCACGCCGCTCATCAGCGCCGAGACCGGCGACGGTGCGGCCGGATGGGCCTCGGGCAGCCAGACGTGCAGCGGCAACACGCCCGCCTTGGTGCCGAAACCGAACAGCGCCAGCACGAAGGCCACCGACGCCCAGAACGGCGACAGGTTTTGTGCGCGCATGTTGGCGAAGGTGTAGTCACCGGTGTTGGCCTGCAGCACACCGAAGCACATCAGGATGCCGATCGCGCCGATGTGCGCCATCAACAGGTAGAGGTAACCGGCGCGGCGGATTTCGGGGATGCGGTGGTTGGCGGTGACGAGGAAAAAAGACGACAGCGCCATCGTTTCCCACATCACCATGAAGGCGTAGGCGTCGTCGGCCAGCACGACGCCCGCCATGCTGGCGAGGAACACGTGGTACTCGAGGCACAGCAGACCCGGCGGCGTGCCTTCACCGCGACGGAAATAACCGGCCGCGAACGCCGACACGCCGGCTGCGGCGGCGCCGATCACCATCAGGAAAAAAGCCGAAAGGCTGTCCAGGCGCAGGTGAAATGGCAACGTCGGAAGGCCGATTCTCAGGACGGCGACCTCCGCCGGATGAGCGACCGCACCGAGCCCAATCGCAAACAGCCCCAGGCCAAGGACGCCGCCGAGCGGGAACAGCACCCGCGACACCAGCCGGAAGCGGCGCAGCGCGAGCACACCGGCGATGCCGACCAGCAGCCACAGCGCGATCACCAGCATCGCGCCGTCGAGGGCCATCCAGTGGTCGATACCGGCCAGACCGTTCACGGCAGCGGTCTCAGCGGCGCGCGCGCGCCTTGGTCGCGGGCGCGTCGCGGCGGCGCGCAGTGATTGCGGGCCCGACCCGGTCAGCCGCCTTCGTGCCGCTTGGCGTGAAGGTCACGCCATGCTCGACCAGGTAGTCGCGAATCAGTTGGCGCACCACCTGCGAGGGCGTCAGGTCCTGCCGCGCGCAGAGTTGTTCGAAGGACGCTTTTTTCGCGGGGTCGATCAACAGCGTGAGCCGGGCCGTCTTCAGTTCCATCAGGAATAGATATGTTAATGCGATGTGCGTTAGAAGCGCATCTTACGCGCATGCGATGCCGGCGGCAAGCGGCCATGCGGCAAGCGGCCATGCGGGACTGGCGGGGAAATGGAGAACGGAGAACGGGCTTTGCGGGCTAGCGGAGCGGTCGCCCGAGCAGACGTTCGAGCACCCGCAACGGCGAGCTCTCGGCCCGCTGCAGGTCTTCGCAGTCGAGATAGAACGTCTGTTCCATCATGTGCTGCCCGCCCATCGCGGCGTGCAGGACCTGGTCGCTGTAGCAGACCCAGGTCGTACCGGGCGCGAAGTCGACGCGCTGCTGCGGCGAATCGCGTTGGAACGCGAGATCGGCCTTGGCCCGGTCGTGCAGCTGCAGCATCAGATGGTCGTAGCCGGTGCGGCGCCGCTTGGTGATGCCCAGCGTCTCGAGCAACCAGGCCGAGCCAGGCCAGGGCTTGCCGATCGCGCCGAGGTAACGGCGCGCGTGCGCCTCGAACGGCTCGCCGACGCGCCAGCGGCGCGGCTCGCCGTTCGGATTGACGTTGCAGAAGACGCGCAGCAGCCGCGCGACCTGCATCGGATTCGACGGGAAAGCATCGACGTGCAGGCGCGTGTCGTCCTGGCGCCAGCTGCGCATGCGTGCGGCCACGTCGATCGGCCGGAACGACGTGTTGCCGCGGCGCAGCTTGCCGCGGTAGCGCGGGAAGAGGCGCAGGGCGAAGGCTTCGCTGTGCTCGGCATAGCGCACGATCATGCGTTTCAGCGCGTCGAGGTCGGCCGCCTCGCCGGTCGCTCCTCGCAGCTCGCCGGCCGGCCAGCGCAGCGAAACGTTCTTCGCCTTGGCGTCGGCCCAGCGCGGATCGAGAAAGCGCCGCTCGTTCTCGGCGAGCACGAACGGCAGGTGCGGGAAGGCGAGGACGTGGCCGCTCTCGATGGCCGCTTCGACGCCGTGGGTGGCGCCGTCGTCGGCCCAGGTGTCGTCGGGATACTCGAGGACGACGCCGGCGGGAGCGATCAGCGGAGCATCGTCGGTCATCGTGCGGATCGCGTCGGTGCGGCGTTTCAACGAATGCGCAGGCCCGGCACCGCGCCGGCGTGCGGCTCGAGGATGAAGAGGCCAGGATGCGATTTCTCGTCGGTGTGCGAGGCCGCCAGCACCATGCCTTCGCTGAGGCCGAACTTCATCTTGCGGGGCGCGAGGTTGGCGACCACCACGGTGAGCTTGCCGACGAGCTGCTCCGGTGAATAGGCCGACTGGATGCCGCTGAAGACGGTGCGGTGCGCAGGCTCGCCCACGTCGAGTGTCAGCCGCAGCAGCTTGGTCGAGCCCTCGACCTTCTCGCAGGCGAGGATCTTGGCGATGCGCAGGTCGAGCCTGGCGAAGTCGTCGATGGTGATGGCGGCCGCGATCGCTTCGCCGCCGGGAAGGGGCAGGGCGATCGGCGCGGCGGAAGGATGGGCCTCGGACATGGCAGCGGTCATGTCGAAGAGCGCGTCGAGCTGCTTGGGGTCGACGCGCTGCATCAGGTGCTGGTAGGGCGCGACGCGCGTCGGCAGCGTCAGCGCATCGGCCCAGGTGAAGTCGTGATCGAGCCGGAAGAGCTCGCGTGCGACGCGGCGCGCCAGCGCCGGCAGCACCGGCGCCAGCAGCACCGACAGCAACATGAATCCCTGCAGTGCGCGCGAGCAGACGTCCTGCAGGTCGTCGAGACGGCTGTCGTCCTTGGCGAGCATCCAGGGCTGCGCTGCGTCGAAGGCGGCGTTGATGCGATCGGCGGCCGCCATGATGTCGCGCAGGGCCTTGCCGTATTCACGCCCGTCGTAGCAGTCCCGGACGGCCGCTGCAGTGGCCCGTGCGCCATCGAGCAGTGCGACGGTGTCGCCCTTGAACCGCAGCTTGCCCGCGAAGCGCTTGTTGATGAAGTTGGCCGCGCGGCTGGCGATGTTGACGTACTTGCCGACCAGATCGCTGTTGATCCTGGCGATGAAATCGTCGGGGTTGAACTCGATGTCTTCCACATGCGCGTTCAGCTTGGCGGCGATGTAGTAGCGCAGCCATTCCGGGTTCATGCCGATCTCGAGGTAACGCAACGGCGAGATGCCGGTGCCGCGGCTCTTGCTCATCTTCTCGCCGCCGCCGAGCGTGATGAAGCCGTGCACGAACACCTTGTCGGGCTCCTTGCGGCCGCTGAAATGCAGCATCGCCGGCCAGAACAGGGTGTGGAAATAGGTGATGTCCTTGCCGATGAAGTGGATCTGCTCGACCGCCGGGTCGGCCATGAAATCCTCGAACGACCTGCTCTCGCCCTTCGCCTTCGCGCCCCCCTTGTCGAAGTAGTTCTTCAGCGAGGCGAGGTAGCCGACCGGCGCGTCGAGCCAGACGTAGAAGTACTTGCCCGGCGCGTCGGGGATCTCGATGCCGAAGTAGGGCGCGTCGCGGCTGATGTCCCAGTCGGCGAGGCCGCCGTGGCCCTGCTCGTCGACCTTGAACCACTCGCTGATCTTGTTCAGCACCTCGGGTTGCAGCCGGCCCGGCTCGCTGGTCCAGCGCTTGAGAAAATCGAGGCAGCGCTGCGACGAGAGCTGGAAGAAGTAGTGCTCGCTCGACTTCATCACCGGTGTCGCGCCGGTGAGCGTCGAATACGGATTTTTCAGGTCGGGGGGCGAGTAGACCGAGCCGCAGACCTCGCAGCTGTCGCCGTACTGGTCCTTGGCGCCGCACACCGGGCATTCACCCTGGATGTAGCGATCGGGCAGGAACATCGCCTTGACCGGATCGAAGAACTGTTCGACGCTCTTGACGACGATCAGGCCTTCCTTGCGCAGATGGAGGTAGATGTCCTGCGCCAGCGCGTGGTTCTCGGCGCCGTCGGTCGAGTGCCAGTTGTCGAAGGCGACGTGAAAGCCATCGAGGTATTGTTTTCGGCCCGCGGCGATCTCGGCGACGAAGTCCTGCGCCGTCTTGCCGGCCTTCTCGGCTGCGATCATGATCGGCGCGCCGTGCGCGTCGTCGGCGCAGACGAAGTGCACCGCGTGGCCCTGCATGCGCTGGAAGCGCACCCAGATGTCGGCCTGGATGTACTCCATCATGTGGCCGATGTGGAACGGTGCGTTCGCGTACGGCAGCGCGGTGGTGACGAAGAGTTTTCTCGGCATGGGGGGTAGGGCGTGGGCCTGGCCACGATTCTAGGGATGCCTCGGCGCGAGGCCCGGGAGCCTGAGGCCATTGGCCGGCCCGAGGCTTCGCCGGTGCACAAGCGGCATACTTCGACGCACCGGTCGCGCCGCGACGGGCCCCACGATCACGCACTCTACTTGCTGCCCTCATGCCTGTTCACGAACCCGATCTCCTCAAGGCGCTACAAGCCGTCGTCGATCCCGAGACCGGGCGTGACCTGGTCGCCACCAGGCAGTTGCGCAACATGCGCATCGAAGGCGGCGACGTCGCCTTCGACGTCGAGCTCGGCTATCCGGCGAAGTCGCTGCACGAACCGCTCCGGCGCAGGTTGATCGAGGCAGCGCGAAGCGTCGCCGGCGTCGCCAACGTCAGCGTCACGGTGCGCTCGAACATCGTCGCGCACGCCGTGCAGCGCGGCGTGCAGCTGTTGCCGAACATCAAGAACATCGTCGCCGTCGCGTCGGGCAAGGGCGGTGTTGGCAAGAGCACGACGGCCGTCAACCTGGCGCTGGCGCTCGCCGCCGAAGGCGCGACGGTGGGCATCCTGGACGCCGACATCTACGGCCCGAGCCAGCCGATGATGATGGGCATCGAGGGCAAGCCCGAGTCGAGCGACGGCAAGACGATGCTGCCGCTCGTCAACCACGGCATCGAGGTGATGTCGATCGGCTTTCTGGTCGAGGCCGGCCAGGCCATGGTCTGGCGCGGGCCGATGGCCACGCAGGCGCTCGACCAGCTGTTGCGCCAGACGAGTTGGAGCGAGCTCGACTACCTGATCGTCGACATGCCGCCCGGCACCGGTGACATCCAGCTCACGCTCAGCCAGCGCGTGCCGCTGACGGGCGCGGTGATCGTCACGACGCCGCAGGACATCGCCCTCATCGACGCGCGCAAGGGCATCAGCATGTTCCAGAAGGTCGGCGTGCCGATCCTCGGCATCGTCGAGAACATGGCGGTGCACGTCTGCGAGAACTGCGGCCACGTCGAGCATATCTTCGGCGCCGAGGGCGGCAAGCGCATGGCCGCGGAATATGGCGTCGACTATCTCGGCGCGCTGCCGCTCAAGCTTTCCATCCGCGAGCAGGCCGACAGCGGCACGCCGACCGTCGTCGCCGATCCGGGCGGCGAGATCGCCGCGTTGTACCGCGCGGTCGCCCGCAAGGTGGCCGTGAAGATCGCGGAACGGTCCAAGGATTTTTCGGCGAAGTTCCCGACCATCACGGTGTCGAAGGACACCTGAACGGCGAATCGCCGGGCGCGCCGGCCTGCTCAGGCGATGCGCGCGATGTCCCGCAGATGCGTCGGCCCGGCGCGGCGCTCGATCTCGGCGAGCAGCGGCTTGTTCCAGCCGAGCATGAACA
>DAIMIM010000169.1:0-3703 GCA_036722755.1 Caldimonas sp.
CGGATTTGGAAATGCCGCAATGGTCGGTTCGGCGGGTGGCACGCGAGACCTCCTTCTCTCTACGACTTCAGTGCTGTCTGCGCCGGATTTGCGCTGGTAGCTGTTGCCCGGCGACAGATACGTCGTGTCGACCTTGTCAGCAAAGAACGGATTGTTCCATGACAGGGTCGTGAAGTCGTTGTCGAACTTGCTGTAGATCCCGGCAAACGGTGTCAGCCCGTCGGAGAGCAAGTTGTGTTGCAGCGAGTCGGGGTAGATGTTGATCTTGAAAAGATCATAGGTACCGCCTCACAGCGTCAGGTATTGGTCGTTCCTGCCGAAGGTCTCGCCGAAGCCGTCGAACCATGTCGGGTCGTTTCGACCCGACACGGAAAAGTTCGTCACAACGCCGTTGCCGAGGTCCCGTTACTCCTGGAGCTTGGACGAGTCCTTGGTGCTTTTCGAGTCGAGCAACGCGCCGGCCGTCGCTGAGCCTTCGATCTGCGAGGGTTGCCTATTGCACCGAGATCGTCTTCGCAGTGAGGGAAGCGTTGAAGATCAGCTTCTGCGGCCACGCTGGCCACGTCACGCCCAAGTTGGCGTTGTTCGGGTCGCCGTTCTTCGCGAACGCGGCAACGCTCTGCATCATCGCCGCCGAGAGGTCGAGGCGTCCCGGCTTGTTGGCAGTGCTGCTGATGACGTTACCGAACAGCGATGGACCGAAATTGCCGAAGATGAACGGCAGGTCGAAGACGTGCGCGGCGCCATAGATGTCGTTCCATGGCGCGGGCTCCTTGTCCCAGGCGAACTGGTAGTACCAGACCGAGGGCTGCTGCAACTTCAGTGCGTTCAGGATGTTGTCGCGGCTGGCAATGAAGAAGATCGTATTGAGCAGGTCGGTTTCGGCGTTGAAACCGGTCACCGGCGTTGTCACCGGAAGGTACTGCGCCGGGATCCACTGGTCGATGGTGATTTGCGGCGGCGCGTCGGGCAGGTAGTTCTGCTGCGTCGAGAAAAGAGTCGCGTCGGTGACGAGACGTCCGCTGCGGCCGCCGAGGACCGGCGCAAGCGCCAGGAAGGTCGGGAATAGCTTCGCCTCGTCACGTGCGTTGCTGGCCAGGACCGGCACCTTGACGTAACTGCCAGCATTGATTGCTGCGACGGGATCGACCGGTAGCACCGTGCCGTCGGGAATCGGGCCGGACCCGGAGAGACCCAGGAGCGCCAATTTTGTCAGCAGGATGTTGAGCAGCGTCGCCGGGTCCTTCGAGCGCAGGTAGGCGGCGATCTGGGCGTTGGTCTGGGTGGCTGCGTAGGCCTGGGCCGAGGCCGTGTCGGTGGCCTTTCCGTCGGCGATCAGCAGGTTGTTCAGCAGCGCATTGCCTTGTGCGAGTGCCACCGCCGACGTGTTCAGCGTCGGCAGGCTTCCAGGCGGCAGGTTCGTCGCCAGCGACAGGCCGCCGCTGATCGGCATTGCCTTGTGGAAGAGCTTCGGCGTCGCGTTGACCATCAACGGCGAGGTCATCAGCGCATAGACGTTGATGGCGCCGGCCGACTGGCCCATCAGGGTCACGTTGCCGGCATTGCCGCCGAAGTTGCCGATGTTCTGGTTGATGAACTGCAGCGCCTTGATGCTGTCGAGCATCGCGAAGTTGCCCGAGTCGTCGTTCGGCGTCGTACCCGTCTTCAGCTGGGGCACGTCGAGCCAGCCGAAGATGCCGAGCCTGTAGTTGGCGGTGACGACGACGGCGTTCGCAGCCTTTGCCAGGGCGGCGCCGTCGTACATCGGGTCGGCCGTGTAGCCGGAGACGTTGCTGCCGCCGTGGATGAAGACGATCACCGGAAGGCTCGTCTCGGCCGTCGCCGGGCGCCAGATGTTGAGGTACAGGCAGTCCTCGCTGCCGACGGCCTGGTTCAAGGTCGTGCCGATGGTGGCGTCGTAGGTGTTGTTGCTTCCCGGCCCGTAGATGCGTCCGTATTGAACGCAGGCATTGCCGAATTGCTTCGTGGCCATCGGCGTCGACCAGGCATCCGGGTCGGCCGGCGCTTTCCAGCGCAGGGCGCCGACCGGCGACTTCGCGAACGGCACGCCCTTCCAGGCGTAAGTGCCGCTCGTCGCCGAGTTGTCACTGCCTTCGACAGCGCCGAAGGCGGTGACGCGCGAAGTCGGCGGTGTCGATTGGTCGCTGCCGCCGCAGGCCGTCAGCCCGGCGGCGACGAGCGCGACGAGCAAGGCGGCACGAGAAGTGATCTGGCGCATCGGGTTGTCTCCATCCGGTTGGCGATTTCTTTCGGATATTCTAGAAATCGCTTCCCGGCACCACACTGACCCGGCGTGCCAGTTCATTGACTCCGCAGCGCCATGTGCGCATCAGATCGAGATCGCACCGGCAGTACCGATGATCACCCGCACCAGTTCGGCCGCATGGGTCAAAGGCGTTGTCGAGATGTTCTCGGCGGAAGGCCTCGACGCGGCAAGCCTGTTCGAAGCGGCCGGCCTCGACATCGCCTCGTTGGACGACCCGGCGGCGCGGTTCCGGATCGACGACATCAGCGCGTTGTGGGACCTCGCGGTCGCTCGCTCTGGCAAACAGACCCTCGGCCTGTCGCGCGACCTGGCCGCAAGCCACGGCAACCTGGACGTCGTGGCGCATGCCATGCTGACCTGCCAAACGTTGCTCCAAGGTCTGCAGCGCCTGGCACGCTACATGAACGTCGTCAGCAATGCCGCAACCTTCGTGCTGACGGCGAACCGAAGCGGCGGCCATTGGCTCGAGCTCGGCCATATGGGCGGGGATCGCCCGGTGCCGCGGCAGCGGGTCGAGTTCGGCATGCTGACTGTGCTCACTCATTGCAGCTGGATCACCGGTCGCGACCTGCGTGCGCAGGCGGTGGAGTTCGTCTATCCGCAGCCGGCCGATGCCGAGCCTCACCGTGCCGCCTACGATTGCCCTGTGCACTTCGCCGCAGCGGCGAATCGGGCTCTTCTCGGCGACGAGGATCTCGCGCTGCCGCTGTTCGGGCGCAACGCGATCCTGGCCGTCGTGCACGAGAAGCTCGTCGAGCAACAGCTGGCGTCGCTCCATGGGGCCAAGACGAGCCAGCGCGTCCAGGAACTGATCGCGGCGCGCGTTGCCGAGCGCGATCTGGGTCGCGATTGCATCGCCGCGGCACTTCGCATGAGCAGCCGCACCTTGCAGCGTCGGCTCGAGAAAGAAGGCACATCGTTCCAGCAACTGCGCGACGACACGCGGCGCGAATTGGCACAGCGCTTCCTGCGCGAGCCCGGCAGCGAATCGCTGTCACGGGTGGCCGAGCGCCTCGGGTTCGAAGACCAGAGCAATCTCTTTCGAGCCTGCAAGCGGTGGTTCGGGGAATCGCCCGGAAAGTATCGTGCACGGCTCGATCCGCACCGAGTCGACCGACATGACCCTGCCTGATCTCCCGGTATTCGAGTCGAAGCCCGGCGTCGATCCGCCACCTGGTACCGGCTGGATGCGATGGGTCGCTACGATTTGGCTCGCCCAGATCAATTCGCTGATGCAGCAGGATAAAAAGGCGACCCAAGGTGCCGCAGCAACAGAGCAATCGAAGTGGTGGGCAAACTGGCGCACGACTGCGGGCTCATTCTGATCCTCGAAGGACTTGCCGCACGAATCGCTGCGGGATCTTGGCTGGGCGGCGGGACAGGAGCTGGCAAGGTGCTGGAATGCGGAATCGGGGG
>DAIMIM010000169.1:3803-6918 GCA_036722755.1 Caldimonas sp.
GCATGTCGCCGCGGCCAGCGTGCGCTGCGCCACATTGAAGCGCAAACGCGTTTCGCCGCACGTGCTTCGGCACACAACGGCGATGGACCTGCTGCAGGCTGGCGTCGAGCAATCGGTCATCGCGCTCTGGCTCGGGCACGAGTCGATCGAGACGACACAGATTTACTTGGAGGCCAACCTTGAGTTGAAGGAGCGAATGCTCGCGAAGCCCTCTCCGCCGGATGGTAAGGCGGCCCGGTATCGGCCGGATGACACGCTGCTTGCCTTCCTCAGAGCACTTTGACTCACAGTCAGCGATCTGGGCAAGGAGTTCGGCGGGCAGAAGGTGACCTCTGCCCGTCACCTTCGTCTCGCCTTCTCGCGCAGGGTTTGCCCCTGGCGACTCGCGTGTGCGCTTGACGGCCACCATCGACCATCGGATACGATGAAGCGCTTAGTTTCATTCATACGCGCATGTATCCACCCGCCGCCGCTTCGTTGCCGATCGGCGAGCCGAGAGAATCCTCTGCGTGGCCGGTCTTCCTGGTATTTCTCAAGCTCGGATTGACTTCGTTCGGTGGTCCGATCGCCCACTTGGGCTACTTTCGCACCGAGTTCGTCGAGCGGCGTCGCTGGATGGACGACCGCAGCTATACCGACCTCGTCGCGCTGTGCCAGTTCCTGCCTGGTCCCGCGAGCAGCCAAGTCGGCATGGCGCTGGGCATGTCCCGCGCCGGCTGGCTCGGCTCGTTGGCAGCGTGGGCCGGCTTTACGCTTCCCTCGGCGATCGCGCTGATTCTCTTCGCCTATGGCATCTCGCAATACGGCGAGCTGGCCAACTCGGGCGCCGTCCATGGTCTCAAGGTCGTGGCAGTTGCCATCGTCGCGCAGGCCGTCTGGGGTATGGCGAGGACGCTGTGTCCTGACAGGCCGCGTGCCGCGCTTGCAATATTCACTGCCCTGCTGACGTTGGAGCTTCCCTCGGCTGTCGGTCAGATCGCTGCCATCGTGGTATCGGGGTTGGTCGGCTGGCGGTTCCTGACGCTGCCGCATCAGGAGCCGAGCGAGCATCAGCGGTTCGGCGTTTCGAAGCGCGCCGGCTGGGTGGCTTTGACGCTCTTTTCTGTGCTGCTGCTCGGTCTGCCGTTGGTGGCCGCCGTCGCAGGCTCGCCGGTGTTGACTTTGCTGAATGGCTTCTATCGGGCGGGCGCTCTCGTGTTCGGCGGCGGCCACGTCGTCTTGCCGCTCCTGCAGTCCGTCGTCGTTCAAGGGGGTGTCGTCAGCAACGCCGACTTCCTGGCCGGCTATGGAGCGGCGCAGGCAGTGCCTGGGCCACTGTTTACGTTCGCGGCCTATCTCGGCGCCGTGATGCACGGACCCTTGAACGGATGGGTCGGCGGCGGCGTGTTTCTGCTAGCGATTTTCCTTCCGGCCTATCTGCTGGTCGTCGGCGCTTTGCCATTCTGGGATGCTCTGCGCCAACGCGACGCCGTGCAATCGGCCATGGCCGGGATCAACGCGGGTGTGGTCGGGATTTTGCTGTCAGCGTTGTACGACCCCGTCTGGACCAGCGCGATCCATGCTCGTGCCGACTTCGGGTTGGCGCTGGCGGCCTTCGGCTTGCTGGTCTACGGTCGTGTTTCTCCCGTAATCGTGGTCGGACTGGCGGCGGCGGCAGGCTGGGTGCTCGCAAGCTTTTGAGGCCTCAGCCGACGCGTCACGGACGCGCGTCCTCTTAACCTATCAAGGCCCACATGACTGCCAATCGACGAGGTTTCTTCAAGATGAGTAGCGCGGCGGTGCTGGCCGCGTCGCTCCCGCGAGTCGGCCCCGCCTTCGCGCAGAGTCCAGCTGCGCCGCTGGACAAGGGACCTGTCGACTACACGGTCCGCATCGCCAATGGGCCGCTCGAGCTCGGGCCCGACAAGATCGTCTCGACGACGCTGTACAACGGACAGTTCCCCGGCCCGCTGCTGCGCTTCAAGGAAGGTCAGCAGACGACCGTGGACATCCACAACGACACTGACACGCCAGAGCAGTTGCACTGGCACGGTCAGTTCGTTTCCGACAACATCGACGGCGCCGCGGAGGAGGGAACGCCCTTCATTGCGGCACGCGGCATGCGCCGTATCGCGTTCGCGCCCAAGCCTGCCGGCTTTCGCTTCTATCACACGCATACGCGCGCAGGCTCTGATCTTGGCGCCGGCCAATACAGCGGCCAGGTCGGTCCCGTCTACATCGAACCCAAGAATGAACCGGGTGCCTATGACCAGGAAGTCTTCCTCGTTCTGAAGGAGTTCGCACCTTCGTTCACGCGAGGCGGCGACATGGCGGCCGATTACTTGCCCGGCAAGGAGTTGAAGGAGCTGAAGGACACTGGCGAATCCGCGATGAAGGCGTCGCTGGCCCGTGGCCTGCCCAAGGGCTACGAAGTCAGCTATCAGTTGTTCTCGATCAATGGTCGGATGCTCAGCCACGGCGAACCGATACGCGTCAAGCCCGGTCAACGCGTGCTGTTCCACGTCTTGAACGGCAGCGCCACCGAGAGCCGCAGTCTCGCGCTTCCCGGTCATACGTTCCGGGTCGTTTCGCTCGACGGCAATCCGGTGCCGACGCCGGACGAGGTTCCAGTCCTCTGGTTGGGCGCGGCCGAACGCGTCTCCGCGCTCGTGCAGATGAATCGTCCGGGGGTGTGGGTGCTGGGCGACCTGTCCGACGACGATCGCGGCCATGGCATGGGGATCGTCGTCGAGTACGCTGGCTCACGCGGCAAGCCCCGATGGATGAAGCCGAAGAAGTTTCTTTGGGACTACGCGCGGTTCGGCCAGTCAGGCGCAACCACCACCGTTCCCGACGAAGTCATCGATATGGTCTTCGCCAAGGACAACGCCGCGGTCGAAGGCTTCAATCGCTGGACGGTCAACGGCGTTGCGTACCCGAACTCGATGGCCATGACGGCACCGATGTTCCGTCTTCGCCAGGGAGGCCGCTATCGGCTGCGCATGCACAATGCGAGCGATGATGTCCATCCGGTCCATCTGCATCGACACAGTTTCGAATTGACTCGTGTTGCCGGCAAGGCGACCTCGGGTGTGATGAAGGATGTCGTGATGCTCGGCGGGTTTCAGGAACTCGA
>DAIMIM010000170.1:0-6906 GCA_036722755.1 Caldimonas sp.
CGCGCGCGCCTTGCCCTGCGGCCTGCGCCACCCCGGCGCGATCCCTCCCGTAGCGTTAGCAGGCCCTAGACAGTCAATCGCCCGTAAGTCAGCCGTCGCCACACGTACTCCACCGGCCCGTAGCGAAAGCGCGCGAGCCACCAGGCGCTGAGCGGCAGTTGCACGATCAGGAAGAGGGCGGCGGCGATCGCCGCTTCGGCCGCGGTGCTGGTTCGGCCCCAGAGCCCGAAGCCCCATCCGTCGAACACCAACAGGCTCAGCAGCGTTTGCAGGAGGTAGTTGGTGAGCGGCATGCGCCCAGCGAGAGCGAAGAGCCGAAGCACGCGCGCGATGCGGCCCGCCGCCGCCAGGCGAACGATCGACAGCGCGTAGAAGCTCATCAGCGCGAAGCGTCCGATCGTTCTCGCGAAGGCGACCGGAACGCTCTCGCCTGCGTCGTCGCTGGCCATGCCGCCCATGGCCCACCATGCCGCGCCGGCGGCGAGAGCGATGCCGAGGGCGGCCCAGTGTGCCCGCCGCATCGGCACGCGAAGCTCGCCGATGCGTTCGATCCAGCGGCGCCGGCCGGCGTAGAAGCCGGTCAGGATGCCGGTGGCCATCTGGATGAAGAACGCGGCGACATTGAACAGGCCCATCGGCGTGGCATAGGCCCAATGGAAGATGCGAAGGTTCTCGGCGACGGCGTCGAGAAGCGAGCCGTGGCCGAAGGCGGCGTCGTTCGACTCGGCGAGCTGCGCGAACTCGAACTGCGCCAGCATCACCGTGTCGTCCGAGAAGAGATGCCTCGAGATCAGATCAGCGACAGCCGGATACACGAGGCACGCGCCGATGAGCACCAGCAGGACGCGATCGGACACGCGCCGGATCGCCAGCAACAAGAAGCCCAGCACGGAGTAGGCGACCAGCACGTCGCCCATCCACAGGAATGCCGCGTGCACGAGGGCGATCCCGAGCAGGACCGTCAGCCGGCGCACGTAGACGTAGGCGGCCGTTTGCAGGTCGGCCGCTTCGAGCCGGCGCAGTTGCAGGCTGAAGCCGATGCCGAACACCAGGCCGAACATCAGGTTGAACTTGCCCGCGAACAGCAGCTCGCGCAGCATCGCGACGATGCCGTCGACGCTGCCGTCCTGCGCCGGCAAGGGCACGAAGAGCGAGTGCGCGAAGGTCTGCACGTTGACGATGAAGATGCCGAACAGCGCGACGCCGCGCAGGACGTCGAGCGTCGCGATGCGCTCGGTCGCCGGAAGCGGGGCGCGTATCGGCTCGGAGGCTGGTTCGTGCGACAGGGTGGTCACGGCGCGGACGGTAGCAGTCTCCGCGTGCATGGTGGCCGGGGATAATGAACGCAACCTGTGGAGTTCTCTTCCATGTTTGACACCGCCATCGCCGGTAGCCTGCCGAAACCTTCCTGGCTTGCGGAGACCCAAAAGCTCTGGCCGGAATGGAAGGCGAGCGGCGCCGAGCTCGATCGGGCGAAGGCCGACGCGACGCTGCTCTGGCTCAAGGTGCAGGAAGACGCCGGAATCGACATCGTCGGCGACGGCGAGCAGTCTCGCCAGCACTTCGTGCACGGCTTTCTGGCCAGGGTCGAGGGCATCGACTTCGCGCACAAGGTGAAGATGGGCATCCGCGACAACCGCTACGACGCGATGGTGCCGCAAGTCGTCGGGCCGCTGCGTCTTGCCGGCCGCGTCCACGCGGCCGAAGCGCAGCTCGCGCGGGCGCATACCGGCAAGCTGCTCAAGTTCACGCTGCCCGGCCCGATGACGATCGTCGACACGGTGGCCGACCGTTTTTACGGCGAGGGCAAGGAGGGCCGCATCAAGCTGGCATTCGCCTTCGCGGAATTGCTCAACCAGGAAGCGCTCGCGCTGCAGGCCGACGGCGTCGACATCGTCCAGTTCGACGAGCCCGCGTTCAACGTCTACATGGCCGATGCTGCCGAGTGGGGCGTCGCCGCGCTCGAGCGCGCCGCCCTGGGCCTGACATGCAAGACGGCGGTGCACATCTGCTACGGCTACGGCATCCAGGCCAACATCGACTGGAAGGCGACGCTCGGTGGCGAATGGCGCCAGTACGCGCAGATCTTTCCGGCGCTCGCGAGGAGCTCGATCGATCAGGTCTCGCTCGAATGCATCCACTCGCACGTGCCGCCCGAGCTGATGCGCCTGCTTGCCGGCAAGGACGTGATGGTCGGCGTGATCGACGTCGCCAGCGACATCGTCGAGACGCCCGAGGAGATCGCCGACACGATCGGTCGTGCCCTGCAGTTCGTGCCGAAGGAGCGCTTCATCGCCTGCACGAACTGCGGCCTGGCGCCGATGCGCCGCGAAGTCGCCGAAGCCAAGCTCGCCGCGCTCGCCAAGGGGGCGGCCCTGGCGCGCGCGCGCTTCGCATGACGGCGCGCGCGTGAGCCGGCCGCCGTTCGCCGCACCCGTCACGCCGCCGGGCGACGTGGCCTCGGCGCTGCGCGGCCATGGCCACGGCGTGCTCGACCCGCGCGGCTTCGCCGCCATGACCGGCAGCACCATTGCCGAGCTCGACGCGCTGCGCATGTTCTGGGACGACCTGCCACCCGACACCTTTCTTCGCGACGGCGGCCACTATCGGCGGCGCCGCCATTCCTGCTTCATCGTGCGTGGCGAGTCGATCGAGCAGGTGCCTCATCGCGCCCACTGGCAGCCGGTCGAATACAACGCGCTGCACGGCGGCCTCGAACGATGGTTCGAGCCGATCGAGGCGGCCGTGATCGCGAGCCCTGCGTGGCCGCGCGTGCTGCGCGCGATGGGCCTGCTGGCCTCGGCGCTGAGGGGCGAGCAGCCCTGGTTCCTCGAGGCACACCAGTTCCGCATCGACACGACCGACGGCATTGGCCGACCGACGCCCGAAGGGGCGCATCGCGACGGTGTCGATCTCGTCGCCGTCGCGCTGGTCGGACGCGAAGGCATCAAGGGCGGCGAGACCCGCGTCTTCGACGCCGACGGCCCGACCGGCCTGCGCTTCACGATGAGCGAGCCGTGGACCTGCCTCGTGCTCGACGACGCGCGCGTCATCCACGAGAGCACGCCGATCCAGCCGCTCGACGGCCTTGGCCATCGCGACACGCTGGTGCTCACGCTGCGCGCCGGCGATTTCCAAGGGCCTGCGGCGGCCGGCCCGCTAGCGCGTTAGCCCAGCCAGCGCGCCGCGATCCGGGCGTGCAGCCGTGCGGCGACGCCCTGCGTCACAGGTCCAGCGTCGTGCCGCTGTTCGTCACGGTCGCCGCGTCCCTGCACGACGAGGGGCGGAGACCGCCAGGCACGGCGGCGGTGTAGGCGCCCAGCGGCAGCGCGCGAGCTCAAGGCCCGCAGCGGTGCAGCGTCTCGCCGGCCTTGAGCCTGGCCAGGTCGTCGCGTGTCGAATCCACCATGCGCGCGACGGCCTGATCGCCCTGATGGTCGCGACGCATCGCTTCTTCGACAGCTGCGAAGCGCCGCTCGGAGTCGTCCGTCCTTCCCAGCAGCCGATAGGTCTCCGCCAGCTCGAGATCGGCGAGCAGCACGTTCTGGTTCACCGGGCCGAGGTGGCGACGCAGGTTGTCGCGGGCCTGCTCGAGGATGGGCAAGGCTTCGCCGGGATGGTTGGTCTTCAGCAGCAGCTGTCCACGCAACAGGCCGGCGGTGTCGATGAAGAGGTTGTCGGCGCCGTAGCGCTTCACGGCTCGCCGGTAGAGCTCTTCGGCCGCGGCGACCGCCTCGGCCGGTTCGCCATAGCGGCAGGCCTCGCTCGGCAGCGAGACCAGGCTTTCGAGGAGCTCGTCGTCGTCGGGATAGCGCGCGCGCAGCAGCTCGATGGCGCGGCGCAGCGGATGCGCGTGCCATTCGGGCCTGGCTTCGGTGAGCAGGACGACGATGCCCTGCCAGCGCAACAGGCTCGCGCGGGCAAGCGAGGTGTCGTCGCCGGCGCGGTCGAGCAGCGCCTGGGTCTGGCCCAGCAGCCTTTCGGCCTCCGGCATCTCGCCGGCGATGACGAGGGAGCTCGCGAGCGCGACCTGAGCCGCCGCCACCCGCGGGTTGGCCGGCCCGAACGCGGCTCGGGCGGCGTCGAGGCGCTGCCGTGCCAGGCCAAGGGCCTGCTTCGGATCGAATGCGTCGGAGTAGAGCTCCTCGATGACCCCGAATATCTCGTCGCGGATCTCGGGCTCGCTCGCGAACGACTTGCCGATCCGGTCGGCGCCAGCAGTGACCATGTCGTTGATGGTCGCCTCGCGCACCTGCACGCCGCCGCTTTGCACGGAGGTGCGCGCCTGCTGGAGCATGTCGAGCAGGAAGCGCTTCACGGCGACCGCGCGCTCCGCCTGGCGACGTGCTTCGCGCTCCTTGATCAGCGTGCCGGCAACGCCGGCGACGATGCTGAGCGTCAGCACCGCAGCGGCGGCGACGCCGAAGGCATGACGCTGCAGGTAGCGGCGCGTCCGATAGCCGAAGCTGTCGGGCCGCGCGGTGATCGGCCGATGCTCGAGCACCCGCTGTAGATCGTCGGCGAGGTCTTGCGCGGTGCGATATCGCTCGGCCGGATTCGCCTTGATCGCCTTGGCGACAATCACCGCGAGATCGCCGCGCAGGGCCTTGCGCAGCGCCTTGACGCTGGTGGCGCGCTGCGCCGCGACGCGCGCGGCGGTGTCGGCATCGGCCGGCAGGCTCCACAGCGGACGCGAGCCCTCGTTGGCCCGCGGATCCGTCGCGTAGGGTCGCGAGCCGCTGAGCAAGCCGTAGAGCACCATGCCGAGGCCGTACACGTCGGTCGCTGTCGACACGGTGCCGCCGCTCAGTTGTTCGGGGGCGGCGTATTGCGGCGTCATCGCCGCGCCCGCCTCGCGCGTGAGCTCGGTCGATTCGCCGGTCTCGTCCTCGAGCAGCTTGGCGACGCCGAAATCAAGCAGCTTTACTTCGCCGCCATCGCTGACGAAGATGTTGGACGGTTTGAGGTCGCGGTGCACCACGAGGTTCTCGTGCGCATGGGCGACCGCTCCGCAGACGCGAATGAAGAGCGACACGCGCTGGGCCAGCGTCAGGCGATGTTCGTCGCACCAACGATCGATTCGCTCGCCATCGACGTACTCGAGCACCAGGTAGCGCTCGCCCGCCGGCGTGACGCCGGCGTCGAGCAGTTTGGCGATGTTCGGATGGTTGAGGCGACCGAGCAGGCGGCCTTCGCGTGCGAAGCGCGCGTTCGCGCCGGCGTCGGCGACGGCCAGCCGCATCAGCTTGATCGCGGCGCGCCCGTCGTAGAGGCCATCGGTGCGACGCGCGAGCCAGACGTGGCCCATGCCGCCGCTGCCGATCAGCCGCTCGACCAGCCATGGGCCGAGCTGTCGTCCTTCGAGGCCGCCCGCAGGCAATTGCGAAACCGCGATGTCCTGGCCGAGAAACGCGCCGCCCTCGGCGTCCTGATCGGAACGAATGAGCGAGGCGACGCGGCGATGCAGTTCGGGATTCGCCGCAGCCATGGCCTCGAGCCACGCGCCGCTATCCGCCTCGGCCAGGTCGGCCCAGGCGTCGAACGCGGCCATCGCCTCGGCCCAGGCTTGCGGATCGGATACGCTCGTCACGGCCCTAGCGCAGCTGCTCGAACAAGAAGGCGCGGGCCTTGCGCCAGTCGCGCTTGACCGTCGGCACCGACACTTCCAGCTCGCCGGCGATGTCGTCTTCGGTCATGCCGGCGAAATAGCGCATCTCGACGACGCGGCAGCTTCGCTTGTCGACGTGACGCAAGGCATCGAGCGCGTCGTTCAATCGCGAAAAATCTTCTTCGGCGGCGACGCCGTTGAGCACGCCAGTCGTCAGCGTCACCGGCGTGAACAGGCCGCCGCGTTTGTCGGCGGCGCCGGCGCGGACGTGGTCGACGAGGACGCTGCGCATGACGGTCGATGCATAGGCGAAGAAGGCGCGGCGGTCGCGCATCGGCGTGCCGTCGCGGCTCAACATGCGCAAATAGGCTTCGTGCACGAGCACCGATGGATTCAGCGAGGCCGCGTTGGATCCCACCAGGTGCGAGCGCGCCAGACGCAGCAGCTCGGCGTAGAGCAGCTCGTAGATGCGCTCTCGCGAACCGGCGTCGCCGGCGAGCGCCCGGTTCAGGATGACGGTGATGCCGGTGGCGTCGTCGCCGGCCGGGGCTCCGGCGGCGCGTGGATCGGGGTTGGGGGGCGTGGGCATGGCGTAGCCAAAGTCTCGCATCGATCCCGCCGCGTCACAATCCCGCCGTCGAGCGAAGGACAGGGCATGCGTGTCGATGCATTCCAGGAATTCGAAGCGAAGGCCAGGGCCGACGGCTTCGACGAAGTGATCGCGCGCGACTGGGCGCCCGGCCAGGTTGTCGGGGACCACAGTCATCCGTTCGCGGCCAAGGCCGTCGTCGTCAAGGGCGAGATGTGGCTGACGGTCGGCGGTACGACGCAGCACATTGCGTCCGGAGGCACGTTCGCGCTCGAACCGGATGTCGTGCACAGCGAGCGCTACGGCGGCGAGGGAGCGACGTACTGGGTCGCTCGGCGGATGGCGGCGCCGGGCCGCGGCGCTACCTGATCCCGTCGGCGGTCGGCGCCCCGCGCTGAGACGGCGCGCGGCCCGCGCGGCGCCGGTGCCATGCCAAGAAAAAAGGGCCCGCGGTTGCGGGCCCTTGCATTGCGCGGGGCGTTCTCAGATCGGCGTCGAGACCGGCGCCGCGGGCAACGGCACGCCGCCCGGGCCGGCCGCGTAGGTCTGCGGCGACACCGGCGGCTGCTGGCCGACGCCGGGCTTGGTCCAGTCGCAGACGCCGGCCGGGAAGACTGCCTGCAGGCGTGTCTGCTGCCCGGCCGTGAAGACGACGCCGCTGTAGTCGCTGAAGCTGAGCGGCTTCAGCTGGCACTTCAGGATGTTCTCG
>DAIMIM010000171.1:0-6888 GCA_036722755.1 Caldimonas sp.
TCCTTCTGCCTGAGCAGTGGTTAGTGTGTTGCACCGACCGGTTGAATCCGCCGCCAAAAGCGGTCGCACGTGAATGTCCGCTTTGCGGCGCCACAGGTAGGCCTTTTCACGACCCATCTTGGCAGCGGACTAACCGTCCGATGGTGAAGCGCATCGCTACCATCCAAACGGGTTAACGGGACTTGCCGATATGACTGAAGACAAAAGCGGCTCGAACAAAGGCTATTCAAGCAGGAAGCTCGCGGAGCTTGGAGATGCCGATGAAAACGATCATGGCGGCAGCCTTCGACCATCGAGAAAGGCATCAAGCTCGCATTCGTCGAACACCGTGACCCGGGGGGAAAGCTTCCGCGGTTTCGGCATATCCGGATTGACCCGGCAATAGCGCCAAAGCGTTGGCAACGACACGCCAAGCTTCTTGGCAGCTTGGGCAGGGACGCACAGCCTGCTTCGTCCGATGGATTTGCGACATTCAGGACACCCCATTTCGATGAGTAGCGACGCGAGACTTCGTATCGCAAGTCGAAAGTATGAGAGGCGAATTTTGTGCCCGCAGTCGAGCCAACTTGAGAGACGCATTTCGGCAAGATTCTGGCTCGCTGCGGATACAAGCCCGGAATACGAAATTGCTAACTCGACCGTCGCTCTGCATCTGAAGAGCCACCAATACAAACTGCAAGGATGTGAACTACTGCCGTGCGCTTACAGGATCGCTGCTGCCTCCTCACGCACAGTGACGACTATCACTCAGTGAGGGAGCCCATCATGTTGACCCATGTTGCCATCATCGGTGCACTAGTAGTTGCCGTAAGCGCCTGTGCATCGAGCCCAGCACCAGTTGCGTACACACCTGATGCCCAACAGTCAGCGAGCGCAAGAGACGCCTACGTGGCCTGCTCTACTGACAGCCTGTGGACGATCCGCACTGACAGTGCCAAGAAGGCTCGAGCCATGGACGTGGCCTTCGTCGCAGAGCAGAAGTGCGCGAACCATCGGGAGGCTCTGAGGCAGGCACTAGCAGTGGACAACGGGGACACCAGGGGTGCACGAGAGTTCGCCAATGGCTACACCGATACGTTCCAAGAGAGGATGGTGGCGAGCTTGGCTGAGGCCTGGATGAAGGACCAGGAGAGAGACTCGCAGGCTACGAGGTAACGAGTGTGTCCAGCAGCGCCACGACATGGCGTGCGTTCACCGCTGCAGCTTGCGGAAGCTGTCGATCAGCGTCGAGGGCTCATTTCGTAGCCGCTGAAAGGCTTCGTCCATCACCCTCGTCCGCCGCCGCGTCTTCGCAAGACTTGGCCATTCGTACCCGGCGTGCTCGCAGCACGCGCCGAACGAGCACATCCTCGCCGACGTGACGCGCGAGGCGCTTCGGATCATGGCGGGAATGTTCTGGGACCTTGGCCAAGAAGGCTGCCAGGTCATGAGCGCGCGGGCGCGACAACGCACTCGGCCGAGCTGAGACCATCGCGAACAGCCGCTATGCGGAAGCGCCTTCCCGTCGACGAGACTTCTGACTAGCGTCCCGGACAGCGGATGTTGGCGACCTTCTCAGATCGGCCATTTGCTGCCGGTCGCCCCGGCTCTACCCTACTTCCGCTTCAGACTAGCTCTCGCCGATCGAGTCCGGCGCCCCAACGACGGCGGTCGCCGAGACCGGACATTGACACTTCACCGTGTCGGATGTCCGCAGTACTTCCGAACCGGTCTCTCACCGGCAAGTCGAATGGCTGGCGACCATTGCCGTCACGACCACGGCTGCCGAGCGGCTGCTCTCGTACGCTGCAAACTGGCACTCACGACCCAGAGCAGACATCTCCTGCCGAGGATCCGAAGCGCCAGCCGAGAGAGTCAAACGGGGAATGTTCGCGTGAGCGCAGGCTCAGGGTGCCGTGCGCAGCCCATCGTAGGCGCCTAGCCTCCGGGGCTCTCCTGTCACGGCGACGCCGATTGCGTGAGGCGGTAGACGAGCAGAGCTGCACGGACGGCGCCCCGCTCGATGGATGCGATCTCCAGGTCCTCGTCATCCGTGTGCGCACCGCGCCCCTGAGCGCCGAGACCGTCGATGCCAACGGTGTACGGCGCCACGAATTGCACGTCGCCCGCGCCGCGCAGCGACGGATCAAGAATGTCGATGCGACCCAGGCCCGCGTCCAGGCTGGCTTTCGAGTAAAGCTCTGCGAGCTTCTGCCCCGCCTCGGTAGGCGGCATCGGCGGGTAGCTCTCGGTAAAGCTGATGGTCGCCGAGGTGCCGGGCAGGTTGCCCGACGAGACGATGGCCTGCATCTTCTGACGTGCCCGTTCGCCCTGCTCGGGCGAGAGGTAGCGCAGGTCGCCAAGAACCTCCGCGTCGCGCGCAATGACGTTGGACTTGCCGAAGGCGCTCGCCGTCGCCGTATCGTCGGCATACGAGACATTGGTGCCGCCGAAGACCAAGCCTGGGTTGAACGTGAGGCTGGGCTCGATCACCTGCTCGCGGAACGCGTTGAGGATGCGCGCTGCCTCATAGATCGCGCCGTAACCCGATTGTGCCGAGAACACGCCCATGGAATGCGCCGCCTTGCCCTTGACGTGCAGTACCCAGCCGCCCGAGGAGCGGCGCGCGATGCTGGCGGTGTCCACGCCGTCATGCTTGCCGCTGCCCTCGAACGACAGTGCGTAATCGGCGCGCTTGCCCATGGTCACCATGTCGGCACGCGCAGTCTGCAGCGGCCTACCGCCGCGTTCCTCGTCGCCTGTGAACATGATCTCAACGTTGGCATGGTCCAGCGCGCCCACGCTCTTGAGCGCACGCAGTGCCTCGATCATGATGACGTCGCCGCCCTTCATGTCATTCACGCCCTGGCCGCGCACGCGATCGCCTTGGCGCTCCCAAAGCTGGACGGAGCTGCCCTTCTCGAACACCGTGTCCAGATGCCCGAGCAGCAACACGCGTTTGCCCTGACCGCCCTCGTGCGTCGCGACCAGGTGCCCGGCCCGTTTCATAGCCGGCGGCATATCGATCCAGCGAGTCTTGAAGCCCAGAGCATCCAGTTCGGCCCGATAGATCTCACCCACGGCGCGCACGCCTTCGGGATTCAGGGTGCCACTGTTGATGCGCACGGATTTCTCCAGCAACTCCAACGCCGCGGGCGTGTGCTGTTTGACGGCAGCGACGATCCGTTGTTCCGTCTCCAAAAGCTGCGCATGAGCGATCCCGGTCAGGAAAAGGAAGACGGCAGTGCCAGCGATTGCTCTCTTGAACATCGGTTGTCTCCAGATCACTTTTTGGTTTTCAGGCCGACGCGCCGTCTCGATCAGCGTGCGCCGAATGCCATTCTCAACGACTTCGTTGGCGGCGGTTATCGGCGGCGAGGTGAGTTGATTGATCGAGACGACCGCATCTGCCGTTTGATTCGGCAGCCGAGTGGCTGCTTCAGACTAGGTGCCGCCGCTCAGGTTTGAACGCTGAAGGTCAGCTGCGGCCGAAACCTGACGTTGAAGTTCTCGGGGTGCCACTGTCAGCTGCACCCAGGAACCGGCCCTTCCATGCCGGCCGGCGCAGAGGCTGGCCAGTGACCGCTCCCGCCCCAAGCGAACAGGCGCTCCCGACCCAAAGCGGAAGTCGAAGTCAACCAACTCGTCCCCCAAAAGCAGACGCTGAGGGGAGGACTTGTTGCAGTTGAATTCTTCGTTGGCCACTTTCCCTGCCCGATCGCGAGGCGCATCGTGTCTGAGATCCGGCGCGTCTTTGCAATCCGCGACCACTGACTTCATTCAAGTTCGCGCCCTGTCGAACCTGAGTTCCCAGCGCCTTACAGAGACTCCAGGAAGCCCAGAAGCAGTCCATTCACGGCCTCAGCTCTCTCGCGCTGAACCCAGTGGCCCGCGCCGTCTAGAAGGTGGCTGCCGCGAAGCCCCGGCAACGTGTGACTGAACTTGTCCATGGCCCCGCGCGAGGTCGGAAACTTCAGCACGTCGTCGCTCGAGCCCGCAACGAAGAGCGATGGCTGCCGTATGACTGCACCGCGCCACGGCGCCATCAACTCCCATGACAAGCGGATCGAGCGGTACCAGTTCAAGCCGCCGCGAAACCCCGTGCGCGTGAATTCGGCGATCGTGTACGCGAGGTCGTCCGCGTCCAGCCACGATGGGAGTTGCTCAGGATCAACCGTGTTGTGCAGAAAGCCCTTGCCGGCGGGCAGCATGCCGGCGACACCGCCTGTGCCGTCGCCCGACAAACTGTAGTTCAGGCGCCGCATCGTTGCGGCCACATCGGCTTCGAGCTCCGCTTCGGCAACGCCGGGGGCCTGGAAATATTGCATGTAGAAGCGCTGCACGCCTTGCGCCTCGAGCGCACTGAGCAGGTCCACCGGCCCCGGCGGCGTGTAGGGAACACTCAGGCCCGCCACGGCGCGAAACACTTCCGGACGCAAGAGCGCCGCGTTCCAGGCCGTTGGGGCGCCCCAGTCGTGGCCCACGATCACGGCTTGCTGCTCGCCGAGCGCCTTCACCAGCGCCACCATGTCGCCTACGTGGTGGAGCATCGTGTACTTCGCCGGGTCGGCGGGCGCATCGGTGCCGCCATAGCCGCGCATGTCGGGCGCCGCGGCACGATACCCGGCAGTGGCCAATGCGGCCATCTGCGACCGCCACGAGACCCAGCCTTCCGGGAAACCGTGACAGAGCAACACCAATGGGCCCGCGCCTTGCGTGGCGACGCGCATCTGGATGCCATTGACGGCAAGCGTTTGAAGTACTGGCTCGGTCATTGCCCATCTCTCCAGTTCAAGCACTCGACGCCAGCAAGGCGGACAGCTTCGCCGCCGCCGCGCCTGACTTGGCGCCTATCGCCTGCACCATCGCGATCCTCTCGGTGTCATCGGGCTTGACACCACGCATGTACACGGCAAATGCGTTCAGGCGGCACGCATTGAGCCACGCCGTCAGGCCAGCATGCTGGCGCCAGCGTGCGCCATTGGCCAAGCTTGCGTGCCACATACGCAGCCAGTCGATGGGCTTTTCGGGGCTGGGCACGACGGTGCACATGGCGTTCTTCTCTGCGGTGCCGACGAGATGGCTCTCCACGTAGGCGATCACCGCCGCACTGAACAGCGGCTGACACGTGCGCACCATGAGCAGGTTGATGCGGTGGTTGCCTTCAAATACAGGGACGGCCGGCGGCATCACGATGGCGCTCGCGCTGCAGTCTACGTACAGAGTGTCGGGTTCGGCGGGCACTGATCCCTTGTCCAGAATGATCTGCGTCGCCTCGATGCGGCGCACGTGACCCAGGCGGACGATGTCCTTGATTCGGCGCAACTGCGCCAGTTCGGTCAGCGAGACAACCGCGCACCGATAGGTCGTCGGCTCCACTGCCTTGTCGATACGCAGCAACAGTTGCTTGTCTTCAAGCCGCGCAAACAGATCAGGCACGGATGGCGCCTCGCATATGGCATCGAACTGGCCGATGTTGCTGCCAACGCTGCGCTCGTAGTTCTCGATGCCCGGCTGAAAGTTGGCCCGGTTCATCAACCAGGCGTCTCGCGACATGATCCAGCGGATGCGCGAAGGGGTTACGCCGTTTTCCAGCAACCACAGAATCGCGTCCATGCCCGTCTTGCCGGATCCCACGACCGTGTAGGCGGCATGCGGACGCTTGGTCTGCGGCAACTTGTTGAGCGGCACGCAACTCACCCCCTCGGCGACTTCGTACTTTGGCGGGCTGGTCGACGGAACTGCGGTTTTGGCGTGCGTAGCGTCCACCACCTTCTTGCGAACGGTGATGGCCTGCACCTCGCCGCTCGTGAGTGAAGTGACGCGGTGTTCGCCACCGGGGCCTGCTGCGTATTGGGACATCGGCATCCAGCGCACCCGGCCCGAAGGCAGGAACCGCTCCTGCATCACTTGGTCGAAATAGGCCAGCACCTGCGCGCCGGAGGCCAGACCATAGAGTCCGGCGTTGAAGCCGCCGGTGTCCTTGCTTCCGTGACTGAGTTCGCGCGATGCCACGCCGTACCACTCGGATGGCTGGTGCAAGCGTACGAAGGGATATGCATCGTTCCAGTGCCCGCCCGGTCGATGCTGCCGATCCACCATCGCTATCGTCGCGTCGGGGTTTTCGGTCAACAGGGTGTCGACAAAGGCCATGGCTGTCGCGCCCGCGCCGATGACAAGGTAGTCGGTTTCGATGAGGGCGTCAGCCATGTCTTTCGGTCCTCCGGCAAATTCATGCGTGAGCGCACACGGAATTCAACGGCGTGAGCGCGTGAGGGGCAAAGTGTGACAGGCCTTGCACCAGCCTAAACGGCATCTGACGGCACCTGGTCTGAATCGGTCTCGCGTCCCACGCCTCTTGCCCTCAGGCGAAGTCGTCAGCCCTGCATCTGCAAGAGGATGGTGCGCTCGAGACCCGCGTAGCGGTGGACCAGTGCCTCGCGATACGCAGGGTCGGCCATCATCGCGAGGAAGTGCTGCCGGCTCGGGTAGCGGACCAGCAGGCACTTGTCCCAGTCCTGGCTGGCATCGCCGATGAAGGTTCTGTCGATCTTCCCTTCCCACACCACCTCGGCACGGCTCACGTCGCCGACGGTTTCAACGAATGCCGTCTGGTACCTGCGGTAGGCCTCGACACCCGAGCACGGCGGATGGGGAGAGCCTGCGGGGTAGTTCGCTTGCTCGCGGAACTTCAGAAGATTGAGCATCACCACTGGGCCGTCGGGGCCGGCATCGCGCAATGCGCGCACCTGATCGGCAGTGGGATCGATGGACGGATCGAAATTGGCGAGGCGGGAGGGCATGGGCTCAAGGCTTTCTGCTGCCGCGCGGTGCATGCGCGAAGCGCAATTGTCGGTGATGTCCCAGGAAGTGGTGTAAGTCTTTCGGTGTGCGGCGAGGCGCGGAGGG
>DAIMIM010000172.1:0-6865 GCA_036722755.1 Caldimonas sp.
CGCCGCGGACACCGACTGACGGTGCGCTTCCCCGCTGGCGGATGGCGTGCTGCCGCCACCTGCGCCGTTGCGCGAATCGTGCTCCGGCACATTGGCCTGGGCCCAGGCTTCGAGCTCGCGCGCCAAGCCGACGCAATCGACATGGACCACCATCTCGGTGTTCCACAGCGACGAGCGCTTGTCCATGTTGAACGATCCGATCGACGACCAGCGCCGGTCGACGATGGCGAGCTTGGCGTGCAGCCGGCTCATCGACGCGCCGAGGCGGCCGATCGCGGGCGCCTGCTCGTCGCCCGAGGCACGCTCCTGCCCCGAGACCTCGCGCAAGTCGACGCCCATGGCCGCGAGCGCCGCCGCATGCTTCGCGAAGCCGATGTAGACCAGCGGCTCGTCGGTCGACTGCATCGAGTTGGTCAGCACCTGGACGTCGACCCCGGCGCGCCGGGCCCGTGCCAGCGCGGCCAGGTCGTTCGCCCCGGGAATGAAGTAGGGCGAGCTGACGAATGCGCTCGACTCGGCCCGTTCCAGCAGCTCGCGCGTGCCGAGCGCCGGCGCGCCTTCGCTCTTGCCATCGCTCTCGACCTTCGAGGGCGCGTCGGCGATGACTTCGGACGAACCGAACTCGAGATGGATGAAGCCCGCCGCCACTTCGTCGGCCGCGCCGAGGCTGGCTGATCCGGACCTGATCCACTCCTGCGCCGGCGGCCGGTTCGCCATGCCTGCGTCGGGCGCCAAGCCGGCACCGCGGGCTGCAGCCTGCGACACCAGCGTCTGGATCGGATAGGCGTGCTCGCTGTTCCAGAACGAATCGAAGACCGCGGCGAGCCCGGCGACGACCGGGCCCGACGCCAGCATGTCGGCGTCGATGAAATTGGCGTGCTCGCTGCGGCCGAAGTATTCGTCGGCGATGTTGCGCCCGCCGAAGACCGCGAGGCTGCCGTCGGCGATGAACAGCTTGTTGTGCATGCGGTGGTTGATGCGGGAGAACTGATGCATGGACAGCGCGACACGCGTCACGAAGCTGCCGCCGCGCACGGGCAGCGGGTTGAACATGCGGACTTCGACATTCGGCACCGCGCCGGTCTCCGCGAACAGCGCATCCTCGCCATTCGCGTAGAGATCGTCGACAAGGACGCGCACGCGCACGCCGCGCGCTGCCGCCTCGCGAAGCGCGCCGAGGAATTCGGTCCCGGTCCGGTCGTCGGCGATCAGGTAGTACTGCACGTCGAGCGACTTCTCTGCCGCGCGGATCAGTGCGAGGCGGGTCCGGATCGCCTCCTCGCCATCGGGCAGCAGGCGAAACCCGGAGAGATCGCGTCGGTCCTGCGGCGTCGACGCCGCTGCCGTCTTCGCAAGCGTCGTGTCGGCGACATCGGTGAGCGCATAGGTCGCCGCGCGCTCGACGTGGCTCGGCAGCACCGCGCAGCCGCCCAGCGCAACGGCGACCATGAGCAGCGCCGCACGCACCCACGAGACGCCCAGGACAACCACCAGGCCCGAGGCGCCGAGCCAGGCATACGCCCGGTACGCCGCCGTCGCCATGGCGAGGAGTCGCAACAGATCGGCCATTTTTTCTCTCCTCGGGTGAAACGGTGGTTGTCGAGAGGGCGGCTCAGACCGCCCCTGCAATCACGGCGACCGCTGCCGAGAACGCGGCGACGGCGTAGGTCAGGACGAGCAGGGCGGTGGCGATGTCGTCGAAATAGGTCTTCATGACTGGCTCCTGGTTGCTTTGCGCCGTCGCGACCCATTCGCTTCGGCTGGTAGGCAGTCTCGAAAAACCAGGGCTCGGCGACGAGTGAGCAAGGCAATGCCGGCGAGTGACTTCGGTCACAACGCCTGTTCGCGTTCCATAATTCCGGTCGAGGGAGTGCTCGCCGCCCGAGCGAGCCGGGAGCTCTGCATGAACGACGACCGGCTGCCAGCTGCGCTGTTCGATGCGCTCGCCACGCACGGCAACGCGCGGTCGTTCCGGGCCAACGCGATCCTCATCAACGAAGGCGACGTCGGTGACGCGCTCTACATCGTGCTCAGCGGACGGTTGCGCGCCTATGCGAGCTCGGCCGATGGACGGGACGTGGTGCTGGGCGACTACGGCCCGGGGGAATACGTCGGCGAGCTGGCGCTCGACGGAGGCGTGCGGTCAGCGTCGGTGAAAACGCTCGAGCCCACCAGCTGCCGGGTCGTGCAAAGCTCCGACTTGCGGGCGTTCTTGTCAGACCACCCGGACTTCGGGGTGCATCTCTCGCAAAAGCTGACGCGGATGGTTCGCCGGCTGACCGAGCAGGTGAAGAGCCTGGCGCTGCAGGATGTCTATGGACGGATGGTTCGTGTTCTGATGGAGTTGTCGGAGCCCGTCGGCGAGGAGCGCGTCGTCCGCCACAAGCTCACGCAGCAAGACATCGCCGATCGCGTCGGTTCGTCCCGCGAAATGGTCAATCGGGTGTTGAAAGACCTGACCACGGGTGGCTATGTATCGCAGCACGAAGGCAACTACGTGATCCATCGCAAGCTTCCGGCAGCGCGTTAGGCATCGCTGCACGGCGACGCGAGTTCATCGCGAATAATCCCGGGCGATGCCCGATCTCCACGCCAGCGCACTCTCGCCGCCATCTGGACAGACGTCTCGATGGCTCGCTCCGACCGATGTGCACCTGCGATCGCTCCTGTCGTTGCCGGAGCTGACGCTCGTGTCGGAGTCTTGCCAGGCCGAACGCCATCTACACGAGGAGCTGTTCGCCGCGCCGCGCCGCATCGTCGACCGCGACTTGCTCGCGGCTGTGGCCGACAGCGACGCGCGCTCGAACTACGAGACGTTCCTCGGCTTTCGCGATGCGCTGCTCGCGGCCGGCAGCTTCGAGGCCTACTATCTGGCTCTGGTTCGTGGCGGCCCGATCGCCGTCCCGCCGGTGTTCATCGCGGCAGTCGTCGAAGCGATCGTCGCCGGACTGTTCGCAGGTTCGCCCGACCCGTTCGAGCGACGCGCCGCGCAATTACTCCATCGGACCCAACGCATCACGCTCAGCCAGGGTCGCGTTCTCGCGGCCGACCGGGACACGGCCGATCGGATGAACGACGACGGCAGCGACATCGTCGGCGCACTGATGCGGCAAGGCGGCGACGCGGCATTCGGCGCGAGCATGCCCGTGCTCGGCGCGGACAACGCGCATGCCTTCGACGCAGCGGGCGACCCATCGTCATTCGTCTTCGACCTCACCCACGAGGTCACCAACGAACTCGGCCATGGCCTGGCTTTCACGATGACGAGGACGCATTCCGGCCTGGCCGCGCTGGCGCGCGTTCTCGAGCGATGGCTCGCCCACTTTCTCGGCCTGCAGGCGTCGATCCGTCCGCTGCAGCGGATCGATGATCCAGCGTGGGCCTGGCACATCGGGCTCGACGTCGAATCGAGCGCGATCCTCGACGACCTCTATCGCGGTCTGGTTCCCGATGCCGGGCGCATCCATCAGCTGATCGGGCTGTTCCGGCTCGACATTGCCGACAAGGGCGCCATCCGCGCAGGTCTCGTCGGCAAGCCGATCTACCTGGGCATGGCCATGAGCGAGGAACACACGCTCAAGCTCAAGCCGCAGAACCTGCTTCTCAACCTGCCCCTCGGCGCCCCGACGTAGAGTGGGCGCACACGCGCGACCGTACACTCGATCCGAAAGAGGCAGCGCACAGATGATCGACAAGAGCGACATCACCGGGCTCGTTCTCGCCGGTGGCCGCGGTAGCCGGATGGGCGGCATCGACAAGGGCCTGCAGGTTCACCGCGGCATGCCGCTCGCCACGCACGCCCTGCTTCGGCTGTCGCCGCAAGTGGGCGAGATGATGATCAGCGCCAATCGCAACCTCGGTGCCTACGAGTCGATGGGCGTGCCTGTCTGGCCCGACGCGTTGCCTGACTACCCCGGCCCAGTCGCCGGCTTTCTCACCGGCCTCGAGCGCTGCGAGACGCCGTATCTGGTGACCGTTCCTTGCGACGCACCGCTTTTCCCGGACGATCTCGTGCAGCGCCTGGCGCTCGCCCTGGAGGGCGAGGACGCCGAGATCGCGATGGCAGCGACTCGCGAAGGCGGCGAACTCCGTTTACAGCCGGATTTCTGCCTGATGCGTTCGATCCTGATGGAAAGCCTGGTCAGATTCACCGCCAGCGGGCGCCGCACGATCGACACCTGGACAGCGACGCTGCGCATGGCGGCCGTGCCGTTCGACCGTGCCGGCGCATTTGCCGACGCCAACACGCTCGCCGAGCTCCAGCAACTGCAGCGCCCGCGCTGAGGCGCCGCCTTCCTATTTGCGCTTGCCGGTGATCTCCGCCGACGTTGCCTTGCTGCTCGGCGGCGATGTCGCCATTTCTGGGGGCGAATGCGCCCCGGATGCTTCCAGCGGCTTGGCGACGGCCGGCGCTGTGTAGAGGCCGGGACTGGTGCAGGGCGGCACCGCGATCGGAGCCGGAACCTCCTTGCCCGCTGCCTTGGCGTTCGCACGATAGACCTCCGCGCTGCGGTCCATCGCCTGACAGACCTCATAGAGACCGACCTTGTCGGTCCACGCCGATTTCGCTGCAGCGTCGGCAGCCTTTGTCTTGGCTTCGTCGCTCAGAGCGGGCAGCTTGGCGAACGCGGTGCCGGCCAGGAAACAGGCGAGCAGGGCGGCAACAGCTAGGCGCATAGGGATCCCCTTCAGTCTCACGCGGCGGGTTGTTCGATGCGGTGCAACGGCGCACTCCGCTCGGCCGGAATCTTTCCGTCCCGGATGTCCTCGTACCAAAGAAGATGGTGCTCGCGCGCCCACCCTTCGTCGACGTATCCGGTCTTCATGGCGCGGTAGGCACCGCGCATGCCGATCGTGCCGAGGTAGATGTGGCCCAGAAAAACGACCACGATCAGCATTGCACCGATGGCGTGGACGATGTGCGCAAGCTGCATGTCGTCGCGTGGGTAGCCAAGCCCCGGGATCAGCTTGTCGAGCACGAGCCCGGAGGCAACCACGACGCTGCCGAGAACGAGCACGCCACCCCAGAACAGGAGCTTCTCGCCGGCGTTGTAGCGGCCCGAGGGCGGCTCCTTGCCGCCGAAGAGACCGCCGCCCTTGAGAAGCCAGTTGAGGTCGCCCCGGCTCGGCCAGTTGCCACGCAGGAAAGTGAAGAACACGATGACGAGCGAAACGGCGAACAACGGCCCGGCGAAATTGTGCGCCGTCTTCAGCGCGTAGGTCAGCCACCCGAACAGAACGCCGCCGATCAGCGGAAGAAGCAAAAACTTGCCAAAGGCCATCACCAGCCCCGAAATGGCGAGCACGACAAAAGCAACGGCATTGCTCCAATGGGCGGCACGCTCGAAGTACGTGAAGCGCTCGATGCGCCGGCCGGTGTCGGTCTCGTGGCCGCCGATCGGGCCTTTGGTGAAGAAATAGAGCGCGATCGCCAGGATCACGATCACCACGAGAGCGCCGCCGTAGGGAAGGATCCTCCAGTCGCGAATCTGCCGCCATGCCTCGCCCGCGTTGGTCGTTCGCGTCCCGGGATATTGCGTGAACGGCTGGATCAGAACGCCGCGCTCACCCATCGGCCGATTGTTGACCGTGCCGGGAGCGCGACCCGAGTTGTGGACGCCGCGCCAGAACGGCGCGTTGTTTCCCGGCTGGCTGCGGGCTCGCTGCGCGTTCGTCTCGTCGGGCTGCGGCGTGGGCGCCATGGCAGCGGCGGACGGCACGCTTGAAGCGGCCGCCAAGCCGACGGCTGCTGCAGATGGCACCGACAACGTCGTAGGCGCTGCGCCTGCAGGGCCGCTTGCCACCGTGCCGTCCTGGGCGAGCGCGGCGCCGCCAAACGCCGCAGCGCCTGCGACGGCAAACAGCCAACTCCGGATCAAACGTCGCATACGATCTCCCGGGCTGCTGAGCTATCGAGGCGCGTAGTCGTTCTGGGCCTGCGCGCGTTTTCGCAGCTGCGCATTCCAGCTCGCCTCGTTGCCAGGCGTCCAGCCTGGGGCGAGATAGCCGTTGTCGGTGATTTGCCAGACTGGTTCATCGGCCTTTTTCGCGCCGCCGACAGGCATCGTCTGCACGCGCTCGCCGCACGCGGCAAGCGCCAGGGCAGTCGCGGCAACGACGAGGAGCCGCGCCGGGCTCATGACTTCTTGCCCTCTTGCGGCTGCGCGCCCGGCTGCCCTGCCGAGGGCTTGCCATAGGCCGTGCCCCAGCCCCACACCTCGCTGCCCTTGCCGCGGTTGAGAACCCGCGTGCGCAGGATGTCGGCAATCACGTCGCCATCGCCGCCGAGGAGCGCCTTGGTGGAGCACATCTCGGCACAGGCCGGGAGCTTGCCTTCGGCCAGGCGGTTGCGGCCGTACTTCTCGAACTCGGCCTCGCTGCCGTTGGCCTCCGGGCCGCCGGCGCAGAAGGTGCACTTGTCCATCTTGCCGCGCAGGCCGAAGGCACCGTTGCTCGGGAACTGCGGCGCGCCGAACGGACAGGCGTACGAGCAATAGCCGCAGCCGATGCAGATGTCCTTGTCGTGCAGGACGACGCCCTCGGCCGTACGGTAGAAGCAGTCGACTGGGCAGACGGCCATGCACGGCGCATCAGAGCAATGCATGCACGCGACTGAAATGCTCCGCTCGCCCGCGACGCCGTCGTTCAGCGTCACGACGCGGCGCCGATTGACCCCCCAGGGCACGTCGTTTTCCGCTTTGCAGGCCGTGACACAACCGTTGCACTCGATGCAACGCTCGGCGTCGCAGATGAATTTCATTCTTGCCATGAGTGCTCCATTAGGCTGCTCGCTCGACCTGGCAGACCGTTGTCTTGGACTCCTGCATCATCGTCACGCTGTCGTAGCCGTAGGTCGTTGCCGTGT
>DAIMIM010000173.1:0-6848 GCA_036722755.1 Caldimonas sp.
GCCGGCGTCGAACTTGCGGCAGTGGCCGTTGTTGTTGCACATCTCGACGGCCTTGATGAGTCCGCCGCTCGGATCGCCGCCGCTGCCCGGCGCGCTCGTCTGCTCGGTCCGCGGATCGTTTTGCACGTTCCACGCCGACCAGTCGAGCACCGGCTGCAGCGGGATCGTGCGGTAGCCGGGCGCGTAGCGAAAGAGATGCGGGTCGTCCATCTTCGGCGGATCGACGATGCGCTTGGGCGCGAGCAGATCGATCGGGTCGAGCAGTCGCTTGATGGCGCCGAGCGCCTCGGTGATCTTCGGGCCGAACTGCCAGGCGATCCACTCGCCGCGGCAGAGGCCGTCGCCGTGCTCGCCGCTGTACGCGCCCTTGTACTTGCGAACCAGCGCGCTCGCTTCGTCGGCGATGGCGCGCATCTTCTCGGCGCCGTCACGCCGCATGTCGAGGATCGGCCGCACATGCAGCGTGCCGACCGAGGCGTGCGCGTACCAGGTGCCGCGCGTGCCATGGCGCGTGAAGACCTCGGTGAGCGCGTCGGTGTAGTCGGCCAGATGCTCGAGCGGCACGGCGCAGTCCTCGATGAAGCTCACCGGCTTGCCGTCGCCCTTGAGGCTCATCATGATGTTCAGGCCGGCCTTGCGCACCTCCCAGAGCGCTTTCTGCGGCGCATCGTCGGGCATCTCGACGACGGCGCCGGGCAGGCCGAGGTCGCCGACGAGCTCGACCAGCGCCTCCAGCCGGCGCAGCAACTCGGCGCGGTCGTCGCCGCTGAATTCGACGAGCAGGATGGCCGCCGGCGCGCCGATCAGCGCCGCCTCGATGGTCGGGCGGAAAGCGGGATTGGCGCGGGCCAGCTCGATCATCGTCCGATCGACGAGCTCGACGGCGGTCGGGCCGAGCTTGACGAGATGCTGCGCCGTATCCATCGCGGCGCGAAAGGTTGGGAAGTTGACGACGCCCAGAACCTTGTTGCGCGCCAAGGGCGCGAGCTTCAGCTTCAGGCTCTTCGTGACGGCGAGCGTGCCTTCGCTGCCGACCAGCAGGTGCGCGAGATTGACGCTGCCGTCGCTCGTGTACGGGCGCTCGCTCTGCGGCTCGAAGATGTCGAGGTTGTAGCCGGCGACCCGGCGCAGCACCTTCGGCCAGCGCGCCTCGATCTCGGCGCGGTGCTCCGCGGCAAGGGCACGCACGAACGCGGCGATCTCGCGCTCCCTGGCGCCGAGCTGTGCCAGCGGCCCGAACGAGACGCTGCTGCCGTCGCTCAGCCAGGCATCGATGCCCAGCACGTTGTGCACCATGTTGCCGTAGGCGATGGAGCGCGAGCCGCACGAGTTGTTGCCGGCCATGCCGCCGAGCGTCGCCTGTGCGCTGGTCGAGACGTCGACCGGGAACCAGAGGCCGTGCGGCTTGAGCTGCGCGTTCAGCGCATCGAGCACGAGGCCGGGCTCGACCTCGGCCGTCATCGCCTCCTTGTCGAAGGCGATCAGCTTGCGCAGGTATTTGCTCGAGTCGACGACGAGCGCGGCGCCGGTCGTCTGGCCGCATTGCGAGGTGCCGGCGCCGCGCGACAGCAGCGGCGTCGCCAGCTCGCGGGCGATGTCGATGGCGGCGGCGACATCGGCCTGTGTCCGCGGCACGAACACGCCGATCGGCATCACTTGGTAGATCGAGGCGTCGGTCGCGTACCGGCCGCGCGACGCGGCATCGAACATCACCTCGCCGCTGGTGTCGGCGGCGAGGCGTTGGGCGAGGCGCGCGGCGTCGCTCACGCGCGAGCCTTCTTCGCTGCCGCTTCGGCGCTCGCGAGCAAGGCAAGGACAGCGTCGCGCTTGTGCTCGAGGTGCGTCACCATCACCTTGCGCAAGCGCGGGCCGTCGCGAGCGCACAGCAGCTCGATCATCCGCTCGTGCTCCTGCACCGCGCGCAGCCACTTGCCTTCGTCGAAGTTGGAGCGAAAGCGCAGCGCCTGCAGGCGCGCGTTGACGGTGAGATAGGTGTGCGTCAACACCGGGTTGCGCGCCGCGGCGTTGATCTGGTTGTGGATGGCCGCGTTCAGGCGGTAGTAGGTCGGCAGGTCGCGCCGCGCATGGGCCGCGAGCATCTCGTAGTGCAGCGCCCGGATCTCGCTCAGCGCCGCGTCGTCGATGCGCTCGGCCGCCAGCTCGCCCGACTGGCCTTCGAGTCCGGCGATGACCTCGAAGGTGTCGGCGATGTCCTTCGCCGACAGCTGCGCCGCCACGGCGCCGCGGTTCGGCAGGAGCTCGACCAGGCCTTCGGCCGCGAGCATGCGGATCGCCTCGCGCAGGGGCGTTCGCGAGACGCGCAACTGCTCGGCCAGCGCCCGCTCGTTGAGCTTCGTGCCCGGCTCGATCGAGCCCTCGACGATGAGCTGGCGCAGCCGGGCGCCGGCCTGCTGGTGCAGCACCGGGGCGGGCAGCGAGACGACGCGAGCGTCGGACGCCCCCTGTTTTGTATGCAAAAGACGAGGCATGAAGTCTTGGATCATAGAGGAAGCGCGCCTTGACAAGCACGGTTTGTATGCAAAACTGTCGCTCCACGGAGGCATGATGATTTCGCTCGACAAGCATCCCAGCGGCCGCCATTTCCTTCAGATCCCGGGCCCGACGCCGGTGCCCGACCGGATCCTGCGGGCGATGAGCCTGCCGACGATCGACCACCGCGGGCCGGAGTTCGCGGCGCTCGGCAAGAAGGTGCTCGTCGGCATGCAGCGCATCTTTCAGACGCGCCATCCGGTCGTCATCTATCCCGCGTCGGGCACCGGCGCCTGGGAGGCCGCGCTCGCCAACGTCATGAGCCCGGGCGACCAGATCCTGATGTTCGAGACCGGCCACTTCGCATTTCTCTGGCACAAGATCGCCCTGCGACTCGGCCTCGCGCCTGAATTCCTGAGCGTGCCCGGCACCGACGAGGCGACGGGGTTGCCCTGGGCGTGGCGCCGCGGCGTGCAGGCCGATCGCATCGAGGCGCGCCTGCGCGACGACCGCCAGCATGCGATCCGCGCCGTCTGCGTCGTGCACAACGAGACGTCGACGGGCGTCACGTCCGACATCGCTGCGGTGCGCCGCGCCATCGACGCCGCCGGCCACCCGGCGCTGCTCCTGGTCGACACGATCTCCGGCCTCGCCGCCGCCGACTATCGGCACGACGAGTGGGGCGTCGACGTCGCCATGGCCGGCTCGCAGAAAGGCCTCATGCTGCCGCCGGGCATCGGCTTCAATGCGCTCTCGCCGAAGGCGATCGAGGCGTCGAAATCAGCGCGCCTGCCGAAAGCGTATTGGGCCTGGGACGAGATTCTCGAGATGAACAAGGGCGGCTACTGGCCCTCGACGCCGAACACCAACCTGCTCTACGGCCTTTCGGAATCGATCGACATGCTGCTCGGGCAGGGGCTCGATGCGGTGTTCGCGCGGCATCAGCGCTGGGCATCGGGCGTGCGCGTTGGCGTGCGCGCCTGGGGCCTGCCGATCCAGTGCGCCGACGCGGCCGTCTACTCGCCGGCATTGACGGGCGTGGTGACGCCCACGGGTGTCGACGCCGATGCCTTGCGCAAGCTGATCCACGACCGCTTCGACCTGTCGCTCGGCACCGGTCTGGGCAAGGTCAAGGGCCGCATGTTCCGGATCGGCCATCTCGGCGACAGCAACGACCTGACGCTTCTCGCCGCGCTCGCCGGCGTCGAGATGGGGCTGAAGCTCGCTGGCGTTCCCGTGCAGTCGAGCGGCGTGCAGGCAGCGATGGAATTCTTCGCGTCGCATGCGTTGCACGAGCGGCTCGACGCGGCCGCATGACCCTGCCGTACCCGCACTGATTGCCGAACCGACTTTCGAAAGACGACCATGCAACGACGTACCCTCCTCCAGGCCGCCGCCGGCGCCGTCGCCACGCTCGGCGTGCCGCAGCTGCACGCCCAGTCGTGGCCGAACGGCCCGGTGCGCATCATCGTCGGCTTCCCGCCGGGCGGTGGCACCGATGCGCTGGCCCGCGTCGTCGGCCAGAAGCTCGGCATGATGTGGGGCCAGCAGGTCATCGTCGAGAACAAGGCCGGCGTCGCCGGCGTGCTCGCTGCCGAATACGTTTCGCAGCAGCCGAGCGACGGCAGCGTGCTGCTCATGGCGCACATCAACAGCCACGCGCTCGCGCCGAGCCTGCAGCCCAAGCTGCGCTACAACGCCGAGCGCGACTTCGTGCCAATCATCCTCGTCGGCGTGACCCCGAACCTGCTCATCTGCAACCCGGCGCAAACCGCGAAAACCGTCAAGGACGTGGTCGCGCTGTGCAAGGCGCAGCCGGGCATGGTCACCTTCGGCTCGGCCGGTGCCGGCTCGGCGCAGCACCTGGCGCTCGAGATGTTCAAGCTGCGCGCCCATGTCGACGCGCTGCACATCCCCTACAAGGGCAGCGGCCCGTTGCTGGTCGACCTGATGGGCGGGCAGATCCAGTACAGCTTCGAGACCATGACCGCAGCGACGCCGCACGTCAGGGGCGGCAAGGTGATTGCCATCGCGCAGACGCGCACCAAGCGCGCCAAGGGCCACCCGACCGTGCCGACGATGCAGGAAGAGGGCTTCGAGGGCTTCGAGGCGACGACCTGGTACGGCCTCGCCGGCCCCGGCAAGCTGCCGACGCCGATCGCGCAGAAGGTCAACGCCGATGTCAACACCGTTCTCGCGATGCCCGACGTGCAGGCGCAGCTCGACACCTACGGCGCCGAAGACGGCGGCGGCTCCTCGGAGAAGTTCGCGACCTTCATCCACACCGAGATCGTCAAGTGGGCCAAGGTCGTGAAGGACGCCAACGTCAAGATCGACAGCTGACGCGGCGTCGAACGAAGGCTGCGCGGCGTCGCCCCCAGCCCCGTTCAATCGAGCCGGCGCGCGTCCTCGATGACCTTGCCGTCGTTCGGCAACGTTCCCGGTGCATTCAGCTCCACCGTGGCGCGCAACTTCGTGACGTTGCGGATCGTCTCGGCGATCCGCTCGGCGAGCCCGTCGGGCGCGCCGGCGTCGACCTCGATGGCCAGACGCATCCGGTCGTCGGCGCGCTCGCCGCTGACGACGAGGCGAGCGCGCACGATCTCCGGATGGCGGCGGACGATCTCGGCCACCTGCGGCGGATGCACGAACATGCCGCGCACCTTGACCGACTGATCGGCGCGACCGAGCCAGCCGCGGATGCGCAGGTTGGTGCGGCCGGTCGGGCAGGCTCCCGGCAACACCGCCGAAAGATCGCCGGTGCCGAAGCGGATCAACGGATAGTCGGGATTGAGCGTCGTCACCACGACCTCGCCGACCTCGCCGTCGCCGATCGGATCGGCCGTGCCCGGCCGGACGATCTCGACGATCACGCCCTCGTCGACGACCAGCCCTTTGCGGGCCTCGGTCTCGTAGGCGACGAGGCCGAGATCGGCCGTGCCGTAGCTCTGGTAGGCGGCCACGCCGCGGCCGAGCAGCCACTCGCGCAACGCCGCGGGAAAGCCTTCGCCGCCGAGCGACGCCTTGGTCAGCGATGGCAACGCCACGCCCATCTCGTCGGCCTTCTCGAGCAGGATGCGCAGAAAGCTCGGCGTCCCCGAGTAGGCGTCGGGCCGCATGTCGGCCATCGCCTGCACTTGCAGCTCGCTCTGGCCGGTGCCGGCCGGAAAGACCGTGCAGCCGATCGCCGCCGCGCCGCTTTCCATCATCGAGCCGGCCGGCGTGAAGTGGTAGCTGAAGGCGTTGTGCACCAAGTCGCCGGCGCGAAAGCCGGCGGCGAACAGCGCGCGCGCCATCCGCCAGTAGTCCGGGCGCGCGGCTTCGGGTTCGTAGATCGGGCCCGGCGAGGCGAAGACCTTGCTGGCGCGGCGCGCCACCGCCGTGTCGCCCCAGCCGATGCTGGAAAAGCCGCCGAAGACGTCGCTGCCGCGCGCCGCGCGCTGCGCTTCGAGCAGCTCGTGCTTGCGAATCACCGGCAGCGCGGCCAGTGCGGCGCGCGAGGTGACGCCGGCGGCGTCGATGCCGCGCAGGCTCTGCCTGAAGGCCGGCGCATTCGCTTGCGCATGCGCGATCTGGCCGGGCAGCGCGGCAAGCAGAGACGCTTCGCGCGCCTCGGCGTCGCGCGTCTCGAGGGCGTCGAAGAAGCGGCTCATGCGAGCGCGGGCGCGCCGATCACGGTGTCAGTCCTCGTCGAGCCGCTTCGCGCGCAGCCGCGCTTCGTCGACGAGCTTGCGCTGCTCGGCCGGCGTGGCCAGCGGGAAGCGGTCGAAGCCGGTGCCGCCGGGCTTCTTCAGGTCGGCGTACAGCACGCCGGCGTCGTCGTGAAAATGAACGAAGGCATCGCGGCGCGCGTAGAACGTGCCGGGGCTCTTTTCCTGGACGCCCTTGATCTCGCGCAGCTGACGAAGCAGCGGCAGCAGGGCCTGCAAGGCGGATGCATCGGCGCGGGCCATCGGCGATCCCTTGCTACGACAGCCAGCGCTTGCGGCGCTTGTAGCTCTTGGCGTCGCGGTAGCTCTTGCGCTCGCCCGAGGCGCTGCCGGTGCCGAGGTAGAACTCGCGCACGTCCTCGTTCTCGCGCAGCATCGAGGCGGCGCCGTCCATCACGACGCGGCCGCTCTCGAGGATGTAGCCGTAGTCGGCATAGCGCAGCGCCATGTTCGTGTTCTGCTCCGCGAGCAGGAAGGTGACGCCTTCCTTGGTGTTCAGGTCGCGGACGATCTCGAACACCTCTTCGACGATCTGCGGCGCCAGGCCCATCGACGGCTCGTCGAGCAGCACCATCTTCGGATTGGCCATCAGCGCGCGGCCGATCGCGCACATCTGCTGCTCGCCGCCCGAGGTGTAGGCGGCCTGCG
>DAIMIM010000174.1:0-856 GCA_036722755.1 Caldimonas sp.
GAATTCAAGGCGCTCGGCGGCCGCGGCGTCGAGGTCGTGACCGGCGCGCACAGCGCCGGCGATGCGATCCGCTATGCCGGGACGGCGCGCGAGTTCGATCTGCTCGCCTCGCGCGGCAGCGACTTCCACAGCCCCGAGGAAAGCCGCATCGACCTCGGCGGCTTGCCGCCGCTGCCCGCAGGCCTGGTGCCGGTCTGGAGCGCGCTCGAAGCGCGAATCCACACGACCGATTGACTTTTGAGAGCGCCGACAATCGGCGCATGTCCCAGTACTTCGAAGTCCACCCGGCCAATCCACAGCAACGGCTGCTGAAGCAGGCGGCGCAGATCATCCACGGCGGCGGCATCGCCGCGATCCCGACCGACTCGAGCTACGCGCTCGTCTGCCATCTCGACGACAAGGCCGCCGCCGAGCAGCTGCGCCGGATCCGCGGCGTCGACGAGCGGCATCACCTCACCCTGCTCTGCCGCGACCTCTCGGAGCTGGCGAGCTATGCGCGCGTCGACAACAAGCAGTACCGGCTGCTCAAGGCGGCGACGCCCGGGCCCTTCACCTTCATCCTCGAGGCGACCAAGGAAGTGCCGCGGCGCGTCTCGCACCCGTCACGGCGCACCATCGGCCTGCGCGTGCCCGACCACGCCGTCACCCACGCGTTGCTCGAGCTGCTCGAGCAGCCGCTCCTGGCGACGACGCTGATCGCCGCCGGCGAGACCGAGCCGATGAACGACCCCGCCCTGATCCGCGAGCGCTATGAGAAGGTGGTGCAGGCGATCGTCGACGCCGGCGCCTGCCCGATGCGCCCGACCACGGTGGTCGACCTGAGTGGCGACGCGCCGGTGCTGGTGCGGCTCGGCGG
>DAIMIM010000174.1:866-6842 GCA_036722755.1 Caldimonas sp.
CCCGTCGCTGCTCGGGCTGGAGGTCGAACAAGCCGCTTGACGAGGCCGCCGACTGCTACTAAAGTGATATCACTTTGACATCAGACGGCAAGGCGCCGGGCGGTCGAAGGGATTTCACAGGGAGCAGAACATGTCCATCCAATCGGCCGAAGAACGGCCCGCCGCCACGAGCAGCGGCTTTGTCTACATTGCGGTCGGCCTCGTCACGCTGCTGGTCGCCGCGCTGCTCATGGCCATGCGGCCGGCGGGCGCGACGCTTGGCCTGCTCATCGCCGCCGTCTTCGTCGCGTTCTGGTGCCTCGGCGGGCTCTACATGCTGCAGCCCAACCAGGCGGCGCTGCTGCTTCTCTTCGGCAGCTACCGCGGCACCGACCGCGAGCGCGGCCTGCGCTGGGCCAATCCGTTCTACACGAAGACCAAGATGTCGGTCCGCGCCCACAACTTCAACAGCGAAAAACTCAAGGTGAACGACCTGCGCGGCAATCCGATCGAGATCGCCGCGACCGTCGTCTGGCGCGTCGACGACACGGCCAAGGCGAGCTATGACGTCGAGAACTACGAGGCCTACGTGCTGACGCAGGCCGAGTCGGCGGTGCGCCATCTCGCGCTCAGCTATGCGTACGACAACTTCGAGGAGCCGAGCGCCACCGCCAAGGCCGAAGTGACCCTGCGCTCAGGCACCGAAGAGGTCTCGGCTGCGCTTCGTGCCGAGCTACAGCAGCGCTTCGCCCAGGCCGGCATCGTCGTCGTCGACGCCAAGCTCACCCACCTCGCCTACGCGCCGGAGATCGCCGGGACCATGCTGCGCCGGCAGCAGGCGGAAGCCGTCATCGCGGCACGCACGAAGATCGTCGCCGGCGCCGTCGGCATGGTCGAGATGGCGATCAACGGCCTGCAGGAACGCGGCCTCGTGCAGCTCGACGACGAGCGGCGCGCGGCGATGGTCAGCAATCTGCTGGTCGTGCTCTGCTCCGACCACGACGCGACACCGGTGGTCAACACCGGCACGCTCTACAACTGAGTGCATCCGGGGAGCGACGTCGGTCCAGCGATGGCAAGCCCTGACAAGAAGGCCTTCCTGCTGCGCATCGATCCGGCCCTCTGGGCTGCGATCGAACGGTTGGCGGCAGCCGAGTTGCGCAGCGTCAACGCGCAGGTCGAATATTTGCTGAGAGAAGCCCTGCGCGCGCGCGGTGTCGGAGACAAGGCCACCGCACCCCGCAAGGCCGCCCGCTGAGCGACCCCGAAGGGGTCGGCCCCTCCCTCTCGGAGGGAGGGGTTGGGGAGGGAGCAGCCCTGACCCGCGAGCAGCGCGGGGGCGAGGACGAGCGGCCTAAGGCCGCTCGATCCGCGCCACCGCGCTGTGCGCGTGGATCGATTCGAAGTTTTCGACATCGACGCTGTAGCGGCCGACCCGCGTGTCGGCGTTGAGCGCGATGGCGACGTCGCGCACCATGTCTTCGACGAACTTCGGATTCTCGTAGGCGCGCTCGGTGATCCACTTCTCGTCGGCGCGCTTGAGCGACGACCAGATCTCGCTCGACGCAGCGTCTTCGGCGAAGCGGCAGAGCTCGCGCCACGAGATCTCGCCGAGCAGCTCGACCCGGATGGTCACGTGCGAGCGCTGGTTGTGCGCGCCGTAGTCGGAGATCTCCTTCGAGCACGGGCAGAGCGACTTGACCGGCACGACGACCTCCGCGAATGCCGTGGTCGCACCCGTGCTCGCTTCGACGATGAGGCGGCCCTGGTATTCGAGCAGGCTCTCGACGCCGGAGACCGGCGCGCGCTTTCTCAGAAAGAAGGGAAAGCTGGCCTCGACGCGCCCCTGCTCCGCGTGCAGCAGCCCGAGCATCCGCGCGGCTTCGCGACGCAGCACGGCTGCATCCACCGGCTCGCCGAGCGCGTCGAGCCAGGCGACGAAGCGCGACATGTGCGTGCCTTTCTGCTCGGCCGGCAGCGCCACGTCGAGGGACCACTCGGCGACGGTGGCGAGCACCGCGCCTTCGATCTTCAGTTGCAGCGGATAACGCACGCCGCGAACGCCGACGCGCTGGATCGCGATCTGCCGATCGTCGTGCGCCGATTGCGCGTCGGGAATGTGCAGAGCGTCGATCAGATTCGTCATGGCGGGCAATTGTCTCCCGCCCGTCAAAGCCCTGCGGCGCGGCGGATGAGGGTCGGCGCGGAGCCGAAGCGGCGCTGGATCGATTGCTCGATGCCGGCGGCGTCGAGGCCGGCCATCGCCAACAGCTTGGCCGGGTCGCCGTGCTCGGTGAACACGTCGGGCAGGCCGAGCGTCAGGACCGGGCAATCGATGCGCGCGTCGGCCAGCGCCTCGAGCACCGCGCTTCCCGCGCCTCCCATCACCGCGCCTTCTTCCACCGTGACGATTGCATCATGGCTGCGCGCCAGCTCCGTCACCAAGGCGACATCGAGCGGCTTGACGAAGCGCATGTTGGCGACGGTCGCATCGAAGGCCTCGGCGGCCGCGAGCGCCGGATAGAGCAGCGTGCCGAAGGCGAGGATGGCGATGCGCTGCCCCGCCTGCGCCGGGCTCGTCGCACTCTCGCGGCGGATCTCGCCCTTGCCGAAGGCAATCTCGGTCATCTCCGGCTTGGGCAGCCTGCCGACGCCGCTGCCACGCGGGTAGCGCACGGCGACCGGGTGGTTCTGCATGAAGGCGGTGTAGAGCGACTGCCTGCATTCGTCTTCGTCGGCCGGCGTCATCACGCTCATGTTCGGGATGCAGCGCAGATAGGCGATGTCGTAGACGCCGGCATGCGTCGCGCCGTCGGCACCGACGAGGCCGGCCCGATCGAGCGCGAAGACGACCGGCAGGTTCTGGATCGCGACATCGTGGATCAGCTGGTCGTAGCCGCGCTGCAGGAAGGTCGAGTAGATGGCGACGACCGGCTTCAGGCCTTCGCAGGCCAGCCCCGCGGCGAAGGTGACGGCATGCTGCTCGGCGATGCCGACGTCGAAGAAGCGCTTCGGAAAGCGCTTCTCGAACTCGAGCATGCCCGAGCCGCCGCTCATCGCCGGCGTGATGCCGATCAGCCGCTCGTCCTTCTCGGCCATGTCGCACAGCCACTCGCCGAAGACCTGGGTGAAGGTCATCTTCGGTGGCGTCGCCGGCTTGACGAGCCCGACCGCCGGATCGAACTTGCCCGGCCCGTGGTAGTTCACCGGGTCGTTCTCGGCCAGCTTGTAGCCGTAGCCCTTCTTGGTCACGACGTGCAGGAACTGCGGGCCCTTCAGGTGGCGGAGATTTTCGAGCGTCGGGATCAGCGAGTCGAGGTCGTGGCCGTCGATCGGACCGACGTAGTTGAAGCCGAATTCCTCGAAGATCGTGCCTGGCACGATCATGCCCTTGGCGTGCTCCTCGAAGCGGCGCGCCAGCTCGAACAGTGGCGGCGCGTTCTTCAGGACGGTCTTTGCGGTGTCGCGTGCCGCGGCGTAGAAACGGCCGCTCATCAGGCGCGCGAGATAGCGGTTGAGCGCGCCGACCGGCGGCGAGATCGACATGTCGTTGTCGTTGAGAACGACCAGCATGTCGGTCTGCGCGACACCGGCGTTGTTGAGCGCCTCGAAGGCCATGCCTGCGCTCATCGCGCCGTCGCCGATGACGGCGACCGACTTGCGCGATTCGCCTTTCAGCCGCGCCGCGACGGCCATGCCGAGCGCGGCCGAGATCGAAGTCGACGAGTGCGCGGTGCCGAACGTGTCGTACTCGCTTTCATCGCGTCGCGGAAAGCCGGAGATGCCGCCGAGCTGGCGCAGCGTCGACATGCGGTCGCGTCGCCCGGTGAGCACCTTGTGCGGATAGGTCTGGTGACCGACGTCCCAGACGATGCGGTCGGTCGGCGTGTCGAAGACATAGTGCAGCGCGATGGTCAGCTCGACCGTGCCGAGATTCGACGAGAGATGGCCGCCGGTCTGCGAGACGCTCTGCACGACGTACTCGCGCAACTCGCCCGCGAGCTGCTTCAGCTCGAGGCGCGAGAGTTTGCGCAGGTCGGCCGGCGAGGCGATGGAGGCGAGCAGCTTGCCGGGCATGTCAGCTGTCCCGGTCGACGACACGATCGGCGAGCGTGTGCAAGCCCTGCACGTCGTCGAGGCCGCACGCCTCGAGCGCGATGCGCGCCGTATGCCGCAGGGCGTGGGCGCGCTGCCGCGCCGCCTCGAGGCCGAGGATGCTGACGTAGGTCGGCTTGTTGGAATCGAGATCCTTGCCGGCGGTCTTGCCGAGGGTCGCCGATGCCTGCGTCACGTCGAGGATGTCATCGACGACCTGGAACGCCAGGCCGACCGCCTCGCCGTAGCGCGACAGCGCCTGCCACTGCAAAGGCGTGGTCTCGCCGCAAGCGGCGCCCATCAGCACGCTGGCCTGCAGCAGTGCGCCGGTCTTGCGGCGGTGCATGTCGGACAAGGCATGTTCGTCGAGCGGCAGGCCGATGCTCGCCAGGTCGATCGCCTGGCCACCGGCCATGCCAGTGCCGCCCGCGGCACGTGCCAGCAGACCGCAAAGGCGCGCCTGCAGGCCGGGCGGCACGCCATCGGTCTCGGGCGTCAGCACCTCGAATGCCAGGGCCTGCATGGCATCGCCGGCCAGCATCGCCTGGGCGACGCCGAAGCGCACGTGCACGGTCGGCTTGCCGCGCCGGAGCACGTCGTTGTCCATGCAGGGCAGATCGTCGTGGACCAGCGAATAGGCGTGGATGAGTTCGACCGCGCAGGCCGCGCGCAAGGCCGCTTCGCGCTCGCCGTGCACAGCCTTGGCAGCAGCAAGGACGAGCAGCGCACGCAAGCGCTTGCCGCCGTCGAGCACGCCGTAGCGCATCGCATCGCCGAGACCCGAGGGCGCGTCGGCAGGAACCCATGCCGCGAGCGCGGACTCGACCGCGTCGAGCTCGGCGAACGACCAGGTGTCGAAGAGGTCCCGTTTCATGGTGCGGGCCAGGGTTTCAGCTGGCCGTTCTCGAGCACCTCGATCTGCTGCTCGACCGCTCGCAGGCGCGACCGGCAGAACTGCAGCAGCTCGGTGCCGCGGCGGTAGCCCTGCAGCAGGCCTTCGAGAGGCAGTTGCCCGCCTTCCATCGACGCGACGAGCGATTCGAGCTCGGACAGCGCAGCTTCGTAGCTCGGCGGGGCAGCCATGCTCTGGCCGGGGTCGGTGTCGATCGTCATTCGGATCGTCATTGTAGTCAGCCGCCCCGCCCCCACGTCGAGAGCTGCCAACCAGCGGCGGCCAGGAAACGACCGGCTGACCGGGGGCTCGGCCCAGGGCCCGTTCGCAGGGCACTGGCTACAATCGCGGACCCTTCGGAAAACGGCTCTCGAGCCGCCCTCCCGCCGACAAGGTCGGCTTCGATATCGCTTTTTGGAGGTACCCGGCCTCATGTCCGACCAGCGCGTCCCGGCGCAGATGCTCGCCCGCAGCCAGTCGCAACTGCCGGTTCGCAGCTACTTCGATCCCGATCTGTTCAAGCGCGAGCAATCGCTGCTCTTCGCGAACGGTCCGCGCTACGTCGGCCACGAGCTCGCGGTGCCCGACGTGGGCGACTTCCACACGCTGCCCCAGGAGGGCGAAGGCCGCGCCCTCGTCCGCACCGCGTCCGGCGTCGAGCTGGTGTCGAACGTCTGCCGGCACCGCCAGGCGATCATGCTGCGCGGTCGCGGCCACACCGGAGCGACCATCGTCTGCCCGCTGCACCGCTGGACCTACGACTTGAAGGGCCAGCTGATCGGCGCGCCGCATTTCGCCGACGACCCCTGCCTGTCGCTCTCGAACTACCCGCTGCAACGCTGGAACGGCATGGTGTTCGAGGCACCTCCGTCGGGCCGCGACGTCGTCGCCGACCTCGGTGGCCTCGGCCCCCACGCCGATCTCGACTTCACCGGCTACGCCTACGACAGCGTGCAGCTGCACGAGTGCGACTACAACTGGAAGACCTTCATCGAGGTCTATCTCGAGGA
>DAIMIM010000175.1:0-6832 GCA_036722755.1 Caldimonas sp.
GGCGAATCTCGAGGACCTGTTCCTCAAGATGACCGGCCGGCAGATCCGCGACGACGCATGACCGCCCCCACGCTCACTCCGTTCGCTGCCCCCCGAGGGGGCGGCAACGCCCTTGGGGCGGCCCGGCGGGCGTTGCGCACCGCCTTCGTCACCACATGTTGATCTCGTTCTACGCACGCCCTCAGGTGACCGCGCGCTTCTGGCCGGTCGTGATGCGCAACCTGCTGGTCTGGAAAAAGCTCGCCTTGCCGAGCATCCTCGGCAACATCGCCGAGCCGCTGATCACGCTCGTCGCCTTCGGCTACGGCGTCGGCTTCCTGATCGGCAGCGTCGGCGGCATGCCGTACATCCAGTACCTCGCCTCGGGCAGCGTTGCGGCCAGCGCGGCGCTGGCGGCGACCTTCGAGGCGCTCTATTCGGCCTACTCGCGCATGGCCATCCAGAAAACCTGGGATTCGATCCTCAACGCGCCGATCGCGCTCGACGACATCGTCTTCGCCGAGATGCTCTGGGCGGCGATGAAGGCGCTCTTTTCCTGCGCCGCGATCCTGGTCGTCATCTTCCTGCTCGGCATCAGCCGGGCGCCGATGATGCTCCTCGCGCTGCCGGTGCTCGGCCTGGCCGGCGTTACCTTCGCCTCGCTCGGCCTCGTCTTCAATGCGGTCGCCAAGGGCTACGACTTCTTCACCTACTACTTCACCCTCGTCATCACGCCGATGACGTTCCTCTCCGGCGTCTATTTCCCGATCGAGCAGATGCCGCCCTGGTTGCAAGCGGTTGCAAACGTGTTGCCGCTGAAAGCGGCGGTCGACCTGGTTCGCCCACTCGTTCTCGGAATGTGGCCCGCCGAGGCGTGGCGCCCCCTCCTCATCCTCACTGCGTACGCAGCTTGCGGCTACTATCTGGCGCTCGTGTTGACCCGGCGTCGTTTCTTTCGCTAGCCGCCTGTCAGCGGCGCCGCACAGGCCCCGACCAAGCTCTCATGCACGCTTTCCCCGCATCGTTCGCCATGCGTTTTGGCGCAGCCCTCGGCCCCTCGATCCGCCGTGGTCTGCAGCGCCTCTTGCTCGCCGTGCTCGCTCTCGCGAGCCACGCCTTCTGGCAGCCGGCGTTCGCTGCCGACGACTTCCTCGAGCCCGACAAGGCCTTCCAGTTCTCGGCGCGTCCGCTCGATGCCAAGACCATCGAGGTCACGTTCGACATCGCCCCGGGCTACTACCTCTACCGCGACCAGTTCCGCTTTGCCGCGCAAGGCGCGACGCTCGGCGTGCCGGTGATCCCGCCCGGCAAGACCAAGTTCGACGAGACCTTCCAGAAAACGGTCGAGACCTATCGCGACTCGGTCAAGATCAGCGTGCCGGTGCAGAGCGCCAGCGGCGACTTCCGTTTCGTGACGACCAGCCAGGGATGCGCCGACGCGGGCCTGTGCTATCCGCCGATGCAGAGCGCGGCCAGTGTCAGCCTCGTCGGCTTCGGCGGCAGCGGCACGGTCCAGCCGGTCGCACCGGCCGAGTCGGGCTCGCCAGGGCCGGCAGCGACCGTGGCAGCGACGGCGACAACGGCGACTGCTGCGGCAACGGCGAGTCCCGGCGGCAGCCCGGGCGCCACTGCGAGCTTGACGACAGCGGCCGCCGAGGGCGACGCCGGCGCCATCGAGTCGGTCCTGCGCAGCGGCGCCTTCTGGCCGGTTGTCGGCGCGTTCTTCCTCGCCGGCCTGCTGCTCTCGCTCACGCCGTGCGTTCTGCCGATGTTGCCGATCGTCTCGTCGATCATCGTCGGGCAGGGAGGCTATGGCGGCGGCGCCGCGCTCGCCGGCTCAACCGCTTCGGGCGGCTCGGCATCGCACGGCGGCGCGCCGGTCTCGCGCGCACGCGGCTTCACGCTGGCCGCCTCGTATTCCTTCGGCATGGCCATCGTGTACACCGCGTTCGGCGTCGCCGCCGGCCTGGCCGGCGAAGGGCTCGCCGCAGCCTTGCAGAACCCGTGGGTTCTCGGCGCGTTCGCGCTCGGGCTCGTCGCCTTGTCGCTCTCGATGTTCGGCGTCTACGAGTTGCAGTTGCCGCAGGCCCTGACCGGCCGCTTCACCGAAGCGGCGCAACGCATGCCCGCGGGCAAGGTCGCCAGCGTTTGCGCGATGGGCGGCGTCTCGGCGCTCATCGTCAGCCCCTGTGTCGCCGCGCCGCTCGCCGGTGCGCTGCTCTATCTCAGCCAGACGCGCAACGTCTGGCTCGGCGGCACCGCACTGTTCTCGCTCGCCGCAGGCATGAGCGTGCCGCTGCTTCTTGTCGGCGCCTCGGCCGGTGCGTTGCTGCCGCGCGCCGGTGCCTGGATGGTCGAAGTGAAGATGGCGTTCGGCATCCTGCTGCTCGGCGTCGCGTTGTGGACAGTGCAACCGGTGCTGGCCCGCCCGCTCGTGCTCGCCTGCTGGGGCATGCTGGCACTCGGCGCAGCGGCGATGGTGGTGGCGCGCGGCCGTGCCGCCGCATCGCCTGCGGCCAGCGCCATCGCGTCTGGAACGGCAGCGCTTCCGGCAGCACCGAAGCACATCTGGCGCTACGCCATCGGCGGCTTGCTCGCGCTCGTCGGCTTGCTCGAGATCGTCGGCGCCGCGGCCGGTGGCACCGATCCGCTGCAACCGCTGGCGCGCCTCTCGACGCGCGGCGACATTGGCACGGCCGCGGCGCCGGGGCCGCAATTCGTTGCCGTGAAGAGTTCCGACGAGCTCGATGCCGCGCTGCGCACGGCGGGTCGCCCGGTGATGCTCGACTTCTACGCCGACTGGTGCGTCTCGTGCAAGGAAATGGAGCGCTTCGTGTTCACGGACGCCGCCGTGCAGCGGCACATGTCGGGCGCCTTGCTGCTGCGTGCCGACGTCACCGCGAACAACGCAGAAGACCGTGCGCTGCTGCGGCGCTTCCACCTGTTCGGGCCGCCGACGACGATCTTCTTCGATGCGACGGGCAAGGAGATCGAGCCGGCCCGGCTGGTCGGCTACCAGAACAGCGAGCGCTTCCTCGAGACCCTGCGACGCGCAGGGCTCTGAGATCGCGCGCACCCCTGCGCTGCTATACTGCAAGGCTCAGTCGCGAGGTGGAGCAGTCTGGTAGCTCGTTGGGCTCATAACCCAAAGGTCGCAGGTTCAAATCCTGCCCTCGCAACCAAGGAACACACGGCCCACGCCGTCGAAAACGCCAACCCCCGGGTTGGCGTTTCTCATTGGGCATCCGCAGCGCGGCGGCCATCCCCGCGTTCGCGGGGGTCGTGCATCGACGGGCCGCGATAAGCTGGCACTCGCCCACATTTGCACGCGAATCGAAAAACCCGGCGATTCGCCGCGCAATACACTCGCGGGTTGCTGCCGAGCGCTGCACGGGCCCTCGCCGCCACCATTGAGAAACTTCCGCATGACGACGCCACCCACCCCCTGTTTTCACCGCACGCAATCGGTGTCGATCTTGCGCATCGCAGCGATCGCGATCGCCGTGTCCGCGGGCTTGCTTGCCGGTTGCAACAAGGCCGGCGACAAGGCTGCCACGCAGACCGCCGCCAAGGTGAACAAGGAAGAGATCACCGTTCACCAGATCAACTTCCTGCTCGCCCAGCAACGCGCGTTGCCGCCGGAGCAGGCGGCCTCGGCGAGCCGGCAGGTGCTCGAGCGCTTGATCGACCAGGAACTCGAGATTCAACAGGCCCAGGACAAGAAGCTCGACCGCGAGCCGCGCGTCGTGCAGCAGATCGAGGCTGCCCGGCGCGAGATCGTCGCCCGGGCCTACGTCGACAAGATCAGCGAGGGCGCCCCGAAGCCGACGCAGCAGGAGATCAGCGCCTATTTCGACGCCAACCCGGCGCTGTTCAAGGCGCGGCGCATCTACAGCTTCCGGGAAGTGAACATCGAGGCGACGCCCGAACAGGTGGCGGCCCTGAAGATCGCATTGCCGGCGGCCAAGACCTTTGCGGATTTCCTGTCGTATCTCGACGTCAACAAGATCCACTATGCGACGGCCGAAGCGGTGCGCGCGGCCGAGCAGCTGCCGCTCGCCGGCATCGAGCAATTCGCGAAGCTGAACGACGGGCAGGCGGTCTTCACGACGCGGCCGGGCGGCGCGCAGGTCCTCTACCTGGTGCAGTCGAAGGTCGTCCCGATGGACGCACAGAAGGCTGCGCCTTCCATCCAGCAGTTCCTCTACAACCAGCGCAAGTTGAAGCTCGTCGCCGATGACCTGCAGACCTTGCGCGGTGCCGCGAAGATCGAGTACATGGGCGACTTCACTGCGGCTGCCGCCAAGGATCCCTACCGTCCGGCGTCCGCGCCGGAGCTGCCGCCGCTGACGTCGATCGCTCCGCCCGCCGCGCCAGGGTCGTCAGCGGTCGCCGCGCCGCAGATCGACGTCGCGCCGCCCGAGGTTCGTGCCGCCTCGATGCCCAGCGATGCGGCGCTCGATCGGGGCCTCAAGGGAATGAAGTAGCGCGCCGCGCGCCGCCCTCGAAACGCCGTCATGCGATATCTGCTGCGCTTTCTCTTCCTGCTGGTCTTCTTCGGCTCGGCCGGCGCGCTGGCACAAGCGCCCGCCAAAGGCGAGCCGGTGCTGGGCATCGGCGATGTGGTCAAGATCAGCGTCTTCCAGAACGCCGATCTTTCCGTCGAAGCACGCATCTCGGAATCGGGGCAGATCAATTTCCCGCTGCTCGGCGACGTCGAGATCGGCGGGCTCACGGTTTCGGCCGCCCAGCAGCGCATCGAGAAGCTCCTGCGCGACGGCGCCTTCGTGCTGAAGCCGCAGGTGACGATCCAGACAACTCAGATCCGCAGCAGCCAGATCTCCATCCTCGGACAAGTCGCCAAGCCGGGGCGCTACCCGATCGACATCGTCGGCAGCACGGTCTCGGAGATGATCGCCACCGCGGGCGGCGTGCTGCCGGCCGGGGCCGACGTCGTGACCCTGGTCGGCCACCGCGACGGCAAGCCGATCAAGCGCGACATCGACCTGCCGGCGGTGCTCCAGGCCGGCCAGGCCCAGCTCGACGTCGCGGTCGAAAACGGCGACATCATCTACGTCGACCGGGCGCCGTCGATCTACATCTACGGCGAAGTGCAGCGGCCCGGGCAGCTTCGCCTGGAGCGCGGCATGACGCTGATGCAGGCGCTGGCCGCCGGCGGCGGGCTGACGCCGCGGGGCACCGAGCGCGGCACGCAGGTGCATCGACGCGACGCTTCCGGCACAGTCAAGATCCTGCAGATCAAGCCGACCGATCCGCTCGAGAGCGGCGATGTGATCTACGTTCGTGAATCGATCTTCTGAAGGGTTGATGCCTTGACGCTGAGCCAGTATCTGCGGATCGTCTGGGCACGCAAGTGGCTCGTCCTCCTGCTGTTCGCGGTGGGCTCCGTGGCCGGGACGCTCATCACGCTGAACTTGCCGCGACGCTTCACGGCCGAGACCTCGCTCGTCGTCGAGATGCGCCTCGACCCGGCGCTCGGCGCCCTGGCGCCGGCGCTGGCGGCGCCGAGCTACATGGCGACGCAGATCGAGATCCTGAAGAGCGAGCGCGTCGCCTCGCGGGCGGTGAAGATCCTGGGCGTCGAGCGCTCGGCCGCGGCGGTGGCGCAGTGGCGCGAAGCGACGAAGGCGAAGATCCCGCTCGACCGCTACTTCGCCGACGTGCTGGAGCGGGGCCTCTCGATCGAGCCGGCAAACGGCAGCAACGTCCTCAACCTGACGTTCTCGGCGCCGGACCCGATCTTCGCGCAGGCTGCCGCCAATGCCTTCGCGCAGGCCTACATGGACGTCTCGGTCGAGCTGCGCGTCGCCCCGGCGCGGCAGTCGGCGACGTTCCTCGACGATCAGGCCAAGACCTTGCGCGCCAACCTCGAGCAGGCGCAGGCCACGCTCTCCAAATACCAGCAATCGAAGGGAATCGTCGTCACCGACGAGCGGCTCGATCAGGAGAATGCCCGCTACAGCGCCCTCATCGCCCAGCTGGCGCTGGCCCAGGCCGAGCGCGTCGACACGTCGGCGCGGCAGCGCAACTCGGGCGGCGAGGCCTCGCCCGACGTGCTGCAAAGCCCGGCCATCCAGGGGCTGAAGGCGCAGCTGGCGACGGCCGAGACGAAGCTCATCGAGATCAGCAACGTCGTCGGCAGGAATCACCCGTCCCGCATTCAACTCGACGCGCAGATCAAGGAGCTGAAGGACCAGCTGGCGGCAGAGACGCGTCGCGTCGCCGGCAGCGCCTCGCTCTCCAACCGCGGCAGCTCGCAGAAAGTGGCCGAGCTGCAGGCGATGGTCGACGCGCAGAAGAGGCAGCTGCTTGCGCTGCGCTCCGACCACGACCAGATCGCCGTCTACCAGCGCGATGTCGAGGCGGCGCAGCGCGCCTACGAGACGGTGTCGCAGCGCCTCGGCCAGCTCAACCTCGAGGGGCAGAACAACCAGGCCAACACCCGCCTGCTGAGCCCTGCCGTCGAGCCGCTCGAGCCTTCGCGGCCGAAGATCCCGCTCGGCATCGCCCTGTCGCTGCTGGCCGGTCTGGCAGCCGGCGTCCTCGCCTCGCTCGTTCTCGAGGTGCGCGACCGTCGCGTCCGCATTCCCGAAGACCTGCTCGTCATGGCCGGCGTGCCGGTGATCGGCGTGCTGCGGCCGGCCGGCTCGAAACGGCCGGTGTTCCGTCGCCTGCTGATGGTGGGCGCCGCCACACCGGGCCGACCCGCGCTCGCCGGCCCGCGGGGGCGACCGTGACAGGCGCCGTCACCGCGCTCAGCGGCCCGCCGCGCGCCACCCGAACGCTGGGCGCGATCCTGGTCGATGGCGGCCAGCTCCGGCCCGAAGACGCA
>DAIMIM010000176.1:0-6830 GCA_036722755.1 Caldimonas sp.
GCTTCGACATCGCCTTCGCCTGCGACACCGACCACGACCGGCACGGCATCGTCACCCGTTCGGCCGGCTTGCTGCCGCCGAACCACTATCTCTCGGTCGCCATCGACCATCTGTTCCAGCACCGGCCGCAGTGGTCGGCCAGGGCGGCCGTCGGCAAGACGGTCGTCAGCACCAGCGTCATCGACCTCGTGACCAAGCGCCTCGGCCGCCAGCTCTACGAGGTGCCGGTCGGCTTCAAGTGGTTCTCGGCCGGGCTGGTCGACGGCTCGCTCGGCTTCGGCGGCGAAGAGAGCGCCGGCGCAGCCTTCCTGCGCCGCGACGGCAGCGTCTGGACCACCGACAAGGACGGCCTGGCGCCGGCCCTGCTGTCGGCCGAGATCACCGCGCGCACCGGCAACGACCCGGGCGCGCTCTACGCCAGGCTCGCCGCCGAATTCGGCCAACCGGTGGCCGATCGCGTCGATGCGCCGGCCACGGTGCAGCAGAAGACGCAACTGGCCGCGCTCTCGGCCGACAAGCTCGGCGCGCGCGAGCTCGCCGGCGAGACGATCGAGCGCGTCCTCGACAAGGCGCCGGGCAACGGCGCGCCGATCGGCGGCATCAAGGTGATCGCCAAGAGCGGCTGGTTCGCGGCGCGGCCGTCGGGCACGGAAGACATCTACAAGATCTACGCGGAGAGCTTCGCCGGTGCCGATCATCTGCAGAAGATCCTGCAGGAAGCACAGGCCATCGTCGATCGGGCGATCGGCACCGGCGGCGCGACCGGCGCCGGGTCGCCCGCCACATGACGATGAGCGGCCCGTGTCGATGAGTGCTGGCTCCATCCTGACTCTCAACGGAGGGTCGTCGAGCATCCGGTTCGCGCTGTACGGCGCGGGCGCGGGCACGTCGCCGGACCGGCTTCTCGGCGGCAAGGTCGATCGCATCGGCGGCAGCGGCACGACGCTCAGCGTCGACGAGGCTGGCGGTGGCCAGCGCAGCGAGCAGGCGTTGCCGGCCGGCGATCACCGCTCGGCGGCGCAGGCGCTGCTCGACTGGCTCGACATGCAGGTCGGCTTCGCTTCGATCGCCGCGGTCGGGCACCGCGTCGTCCACGGCATGGCGCACACCGAGCCGGAGCTCGTCACGCCGGCACTGATCGACGAGCTGCGCCGCATCGAGCCGATCGATCCCGACCATCTGCCGATCGAGATCGCGCTGATCGACGCGGTCGCACAGCGCGCCCCGACGCTGCGCCAGGTCGCGTGCTTCGACACCGCCTTTCACCGCACGCTGCCGCGCGTCGCGCAGCTGCTGCCGATCCCGCGGCGCTATGACCGCGAAGGCATCCGGCGCTACGGCTTTCACGGCCTGTCGTATGCCTACCTGATGGAAGAGCTCGCCCGGCGCGCCGGCGCGGCAGCCGCCCGGGAGCGCGTCGTCCTCGCCCATCTGGGCAGCGGCGCCAGCCTCGCGGCGGTTCGCAACGGCGAGAGCATCGACACCAGCATGGGCTTCACGCCGACCTCGGGCCTGCCGATGGGCACGCGCTCCGGCGATCTCGATCCGGGCCTGGCGGCTTATCTGGAGCGAACAGAGCATCTCTCGGCCGGCGACTTCTTCGCCATGGCCAGCCATGCGTCGGGCCTGCTCGGCATCTCCGAGACCAGCTCGGACATGCGCGACCTGCTCGAGCACGAAGCCGGCGACGTTCGCGCCGCCGAAGCGGTCGCGCTCTTTTGCTACCAGACCAGGAAATGCATCGGCGCCTATGCGGCCGCGCTGGGCGGCCTCGACACGCTGGTGTTTTCCGGGGGCATCGGCGAAAACTCCGCGATCGTTCGCGCCAGGGTTTGCGACGGGCTCGGCTTTCTCGGCATCGCGCTCGACGCGTCGCGCAATGCCGACCGCGCCGATGTCATTTCGACGGATGCGAGCCGCACCACGGTGCGCGTGATCGCGACCGACGAGGAACGAATGATCGCCAGGTCGGTCTCTCGTGTCCTGCGCCTCGACGTTCGAGCGAAGGCGACCACGCGATGACCCAGACCACGATCCCGACCTCGCCGACGAGCCCGGCCCCGGCGCCGCTCGCGCCCGAGCTGCTGCGACGCATGGACGCTTACTGGCGCGCCGCCAACTACGTATCCGTCGGGCAGATCTATCTCTTCGACAACCCGCTGCTCAGGCGGCCGCTGGCGCTGGGCGACATCAAGCACATGCTGCTCGGCCACTGGGGCACGACACCGGGCCAGAACTTCATCTACGTGCACCTGAACCGGGTCATCGCGCAATACGACCTCGACATGATCTACGTCTCCGGCCCGGGCCACGGCGGCCCGGCGATCGTCGGCAACACCTATCTCGAAGGCACGTACAGCGAGGTCTATCCGCAGATCAGCCAGGACGAGGCGGGGCTGCGCAAGCTGTTCCTGCAGTTCTCGTTTCCCGGCGGCATCCCGAGCCACGTCTCGCCGGAATGCCCCGGCTCGATCCACGAGGGCGGCGAGCTCGGCTACTCGCTCAGCCACTCGTTCGGCGCGGTGTTCGACAACCCCGGGCTCATCGTCGCCTGCGTCGTCGGCGATGGCGAAGCCGAGACCGGGCCGCTGGCAACGGCCTGGCACTCGAACAAGTTCCTCGACCCGGTGCACGACGGCGCCGTGCTGCCGATCCTGCATCTCAACGGCTACAAGATCGCCAACCCGACGCTGCTCGCGCGGATCGGCCGCGAGGAGCTGGAGCAACTGCTGCGCGGCTATGGCTGGGCGCCCTACTTCGTCGAAGGCTTCGAGCCCGGGCCGATGCACGCGGCGATGGCCGCGGCGCTCGACGCGGCGGTGGGCGACATCCGGCGCATCCAGCACGAGGCGCGCGTGAACGGCCGGCGCGAACGGCCGCACTGGCCGATGATCGTGCTCGCGTCGCCCAAGGGCTGGACCGGCCCGAAGATGGTCGACGGCGTGGCGATCGAAGGCACGTTCCATGCGCACCAGGTGCCGATCTCCGATCCGGCGTCGCATCCCGGCCATCTGGCGTTGCTCGAGCAATGGCTGAAGAGCTATCGGCCAGAAGAGCTCTTCGATGCGCAGGGTCGCCTGATCGCCGAGCTCGCCGAGCTCGCGCCGCGGCCGGGGCGGCGCATGGGCGCCAATCCGCACGCCAACGGCGGCATGCTGCTGCGCGACCTGCGCATGCCCGATTTCCGCGACTACGCCTGCGCCGTCCCCGTGCCCGGCACGCCCGGCATCGGCGACACGCATGTACTCGGGCGCTTCCTGCGCGACGTGACGGCGCTGAACGGCGCAGCGCGCAACTTTCGCGTCTTCGGCCCCGACGAGACACTGTCCAACGGCCTGGAAGCGCTCTTCGAAGCGACCGAGCGGCAATGGAACGCGACCACGCTGCCTTCCGACGAATTCCTCGCGCCCACCGGGCGGGTCATGGAGATGCTCAGCGAGCACCAGTGCCAGGGCTGGCTCGAGGGCTACCTGCTGACCGGGCGACACGGCCTCTTCAACTGCTACGAGGCCTTCACCCACATCGTCGACTCGATGTTCAACCAGCATGCCAAATGGCTGAAGGTGACATCGAAGATTCCCTGGCGCAGGAAGGTCGCGTCCCTCAACTACCTGCTGGCATCGCACGTCTGGCGCCAGGACCACAACGGCTTCACCCACCAGGATCCGGGCTTCATCGATCACGTCGTCAACAAGAAGGCCGAGGTCGTGCGCGTCTATCTGCCGCCGGATGCGAACTGCCTGCTGTCGGTGATGGACCACTGCCTGCGCAGCCGGCACTATGTCAACGTCGTCGTCGCCGGCAAGCACGTTGCGCCGCAGTGGCTGGCGATGGACGCTGCTGCCGCCCATTGCGCGCAGGGCATCGGCATCTGGGACTGGGCGGGCTGCGATCCCGATACGGCGCCCGACCTCGTCATGGCCTGCTGCGGCGACGTGCCGACCCTCGAGACGCTGGCCGCCGTGCAGCTGCTGCGCGCGCATCTCCCGGCGCTCAGGATCCGCGTCGTCAACGTCGTCGACCTGATGAAGCTGCAGCCGCAGAGCGAGCATCCGCACGGCTTGAGCGACGACGATTTCGACGCGCTCTTCACCACCGACAAGCCGGTGATCTTCGCCTTCCACGCCTATCCGTCGCTGATCCACAAGCTCACCTATCGGCGCACCAACCACAACAACATCCACGTGCGCGGCTACAAGGAAGAAGGCACGATCACGACCCCGTTCGACATGACCGTGCTCAACGACCTCGACCGCTTCCACCTCGTGATGTCGGCGCTCGACCGCCTGCCGCAGACCGGCGAGCCTGGACACGCGCTCAAGCGCTCGCTCGCGGCCAAGCTGATGGAGCACAGGCGCTACATCGAGCTGCACGGGCAAGACATGCCGGAGATCCGCAACTGGACATGGAACCAAGGGAAAGGACGCGCCGATGAACCCGCAACCGCTCATTGACACCGCACGCGCGCTCGTCGCCGGCGACCGCGGCCTGCTCGCCATGGACGAGAGCACCGCGACCTGCAACAAGCGGTTCGCGCCGCTCGGCATCGCCGAGACGCCGGAGATGCACCGCCAGTACCGCGACATGATCGTGACGACGCCGCGACTCGGCGAATGCATCAGCGGCGCCATCCTCTACGACGAGACGATCCGGCAAAAGACCAATGCCGGCGTGCCGTTCGCGCAAGCGCTGGAGCAGGCCGGGATCATCCCGGGTATCAAGGTCGACGCCGGCGCCAAGCCGATGGCGGGCTTCGCCGGCGAGCTCGTCACCGAAGGCCTCGACGGCCTGCGCGAGCGGCTGGCCGACTACGCGGCGCTGGGCGCGCGCTTCGCCAAGTGGCGAGGCGTCATCGCGATCGGCGAGTCGATCCCGAGCCACGGCGGCATCGTCGCCAACGCGCATGCGCTGGCGCGCTACGCGGCGCTCTGCCAGGAAGCCGGCATCGTGCCCATCGTCGAGCCCGAGGTGATCATGGACGGCGACCACACGCTGGCGCGCTGCGCGGCGGTGACCGAGCGGGTGCTCCACGCCGTGTTCGGCGCGCTGCGCACCCAGCGCGTCCTGCTCGACGGCATGCTGCTCAAGCCGAACATGGTCCTGCCCGGCGAAAAGTGCGCCGACCAGGCCTCGCTGGAACGCATCGCCGACACGACGGTCGAGTGCTTCCTGCGCACCGTCCCGGCAGCGGTGCCCGGCATCGCCTTCCTGTCGGGCGGCCAGTCGTCCGCGCTCGCGTCGGCGCGGCTGAACGCGATGAATGTGCGCTTTCGCGGCCGCATGCCCTGGGCACTGGCGTTCTCGTTCGCGCGCGCCATCCAGCAGCCGGCGCTCGAGATCTGGCGCGGCCAGGCATCCAACGTGCCGGCAGCGCAGCAGGCGCTCTTTCACCGCGCCGATTGCAACCGCGCGGCGCGCCGCGGCAAATACGACGCGGCCAGCGACGCTGCCGCGGCATAGCGAACGCGGCCGCCGACACCTCCCAAATCCACTTCTCCGGATCGAAGGCAAGACGATGACAGCCACGCTCGACGCGCAATGCATCAACACGCTGCGCTTTCTCTCGGTCGACATGGTGCAACAGGCCAACAGCGGCCACCCCGGCCTGCCGCTGGGCGCCGCGCCGATGGCCTATGTGCTGTGGACGCGCCATCTCAAGCACCATCCTGCGAACCCGCTCTGGCCCGACCGCGACCGTTTCGTGCTGTCGGCCGGACACGGTTCGGCGCTCCTCTACAGCTTGCTGCACGTCACCGGCTACGACCTCTCGCTCGACGACATCAAGCAGTTCCGCCAGTGGGGCAGCAAAGCGCCGGGCCACCCGGAGCGCGGCCACACCGCGGGCGTCGAGATCACGACCGGGCCGCTCGGCCAGGGCCTGGCCAACGCCGTCGGCATGGCGATCGCCGAAGCGCATCTCGCGGCGCGCTACAACCGCGATGGCCACGCGGTGGTCGATCACCGCACCTGGGTCGTCGCCAGCGACGGCGACCTGATGGAAGGCGTGGCGTCGGAAGCGGCGTCGCTCGCCGGCCACCTGCAGCTCGGCAAGCTGATCTGCCTTTACGACAACAACTCGGTGACCCTCTCGGCCGGCACCGACATGACCTTCTCCGAAGACCGCGCGAAGCGCTTCGAGGCCTATGGCTGGCAGACGATCACGGTCGACGATGGCAACGACGTCGAGGCCATCGATGCAGCGTTGAAGGCCGCCTGCGCCGAGACGACGCGCCCCTCGCTGATCCTCGTGCGCACCCACCTCGGCTTCGGCTCGCCGGAGCAGGACAGCTTCAAGGCGCACGGCTCGCCGCTCGGTGTGGCCGATGTCGCCAAGACCAAGGACAAGCTCGGCTGGCCGGTCGATCCGCCCTTCCTGGAGCCGGCCGATGCGCTGGCCCATTTTCGCGAAGCGCTCGCCAGCGGCGAGAAGGCCGAGGGCGCATGGAACGAGCGCATGGCTGCCTACGCCGGCGCGGTCCCCGATCTGGCGCGCGAGCTGCAAGGGCGCCTGCGCAACGAGCTCCCATCGGGCTGGGACGCCGACATCCCCGTCTTCCCAGCCGACCCGAAAGGGATGGCGACGCGCGTCGCCGGCGGCAAGGTGATGAACGCGATCGCGCCGAAGCTTCCGGCGCTGGTCGGTGGCTCGGCCGACCTCGACCCGTCGACCTTCACCGCGCTCAAGGGCCAGGGCGATTTCAATCCGCCGCTGGCACCGGGCCAGGACAGCGAAGGCTCCGATGGCGGCGGCTGGAGCCGCGCCGGCCGCAACCTGCACTTCGGCGTGCGCGAGCACGCGATGGGCGCGATCGTCAACGGCCTGGCCGCGC
>DAIMIM010000177.1:0-6827 GCA_036722755.1 Caldimonas sp.
CGATTACCCCGAAGGGCTGCTGTTGGACTCGGCTGCGAACTCACAGTCGCGGCCAGAAGCAGTCGGTCACCAACGGCTGCCATCCGGAGGAAGCTCCTCGACGCCGTCCACATAGAACCATACGCCGCCTTCGCGCACGCGGCTCACCTCGTGCAGCTTGGCTGCGCGGCCGTTGACCTTGTAGTAGGCCTTGAACTCGACCACGGCGGCGGCGCCGCTCTCCGCGCTGTGCAACACCTCGAGTCCGGTCCAGTTCATCGGCTCCAGTACGAGGTCGTCTGGCACGGTGGATGAATGCCAAGTCTTCATCAGGTACTCGACAGGTGACGGAAGGGTCGTGCCGCGGACCAGGGCCAAGGCATAGGCGCTGTACCGCGAGCGCATCAATGCCTGGGCGTCGGGGCGTGCTCGCCGCAGGAGCATCGGGGCGTTGTCACTGGCTTGCTTGCCCTGTCGCGCAACCTCGGGCTCATCACAGGAGCGTCCGTCATGGGCGCGGTCTTCGCCTTCGCCTCTGGCCCGACGAGCCTCGCAGCCGCCGCGCCGGAGGCGGTTGCAGCCGGCATGCGCTCCACCTTCGCCGCGGCTGCCGTGGCGGTGCTCGTCGCGCTGGGGTTGGTAGTGAGCCAAGCCCGGGCGTTGCCGCTTGCCCGACTCGACGCGCGGGCGAGAGCGTGAGCGGCATCGCGAAATCGGCAAGACGCTCAGCCGCCGCAAGACAATGGTCGATGACAACCGGCCAGATCGAAGTGCAAACCCGCGAACCCTGGCCGCGCCGGGTACTGGGCCTTTCGGTGGTAAGAATCGTCCTTGCGATCTTCGTCACCGGGATCGCCGGAGGACTGACGCAGGCGGGCGTCAGCTCCATCACCGACCCGCGGTTTCACGTCGTGTTGTCGAACCTGTGCGGGGCGCTGGCCGCGATAGTCGCCTACGCGCTCTATGTCCGCTGGATTGAAAGGCGGCCGGTCACCGAGTTGTCCGGCCGGCGCGCCTTGTCCGAGCTGGGCGGCGGGCTGCTCATTGGCGCCGCCATGGTGTTCGCAGTCGTCGGAACAATGGCGCTTCTCGGCTCGTATAGGTTGCACGCGGTGAACACGCCCGGTGTCGAAGTCGCCGAGGGATTCGCAGAGATGGTGTTCGTCGGCGTGTTCGAGGAGCTGCTGTCGCGGGCCATCGTCTTCCGGCTGGTCGAGCGTTCGCTCGGAACCGCTGCTGCGCTCGCCATCTCGTCGCTGTTGTTTGGACTCGGACATGTACCGGGCGACACGGCGGGCGCGCTCTCCGTCGCAATCGCCGTCGTGGCTGGCGTCTTCTTCGGCGCCGCGTTCTTGCTGACACGGCGCCTGTGGCTCTGCATCGGCCTGCACGTCGGCTGGAACTTCACCTTGGGCAACGTGTTCGCCATCGCGGTTTCGGGCCATCCCGGCAAGGGCTTCGTCGTGGGTGAGCTAAGCGGCCCCACGTGGGTTACAGGAGGCTCCTATGGGCTCGAAGCGTCCGTCTTCACTCTGCTCGCGCTGCTGATCGTCGGTGCTTGGCTGTTGCGCGGCGCCGTTCAGAACGGCCGCTATGTTCCCCGCCGAGCAACTCGACCAAGGTGAAGGTGGTGGACGACCGGCGTTGGCTGAGGGGGATGACCACCGAGAATCGCGCCGTGATCTTCGGTTTGCCCTCGTCGCCTTGGCACTTCCTGGCCCCACTGCTGCTGGTCCAGCTGCTTGGTGGATGCGCCAGCCTGCCGCCGCTGGCGGAGCCCCCGCCGCCGACCCTGGCCATCGCGGCCAGCGCCGACACGCCGCTGGGCGCCATCGCGGCACGGGCGCTCGAGCGCATGCGCAGCCGCGGCTCGACCGGTGTGCTCGGCCTCCCGCAGCCTGCGCTGGCGCTCGATGCCCGCCTGAGCCTGATCCGCCAGGCCCGCGCCTCGATCGACCTGCAGGTCTATCAACTGGCCGACGACGCCGTCGGCCGCGAGGTCTTGCGCGAGCTGCGCGACGCCGCCCGGCGCGGCGTGCGCGTCCGCCTGCTGGTCGACGACTTCTACACCGCGGGCATGGACGGGCTGCTGCTCGGCCTCGCGGCGCACGACGGGGCGCAGGTGCGCCTGTTCAACCCCTTTGCCGGCGCGCGGGGCAGCAGCGTCGCCCGCTGGATGCAGCTGGCCGGCGATTTCCGCCGCCTGAACCACCGCATGCACAACAAGCTGTTCATCGCCGATGGCGCGATGGCGATCGTCGGCGGGCGCAACCTTGCCGACGGCTACTTCCAGCGCGACCCCGACGCCAACTTCATCGACTTCGACGTGATGGCCGTCGGTGGCGTGCTGCCGGACCTAGCGGCCGTGTTCGACCGCTACTGGAACAGCCCCCAGGTGCGTGACATCGCCTCCCTGGCCGCAGCCGAGGAGCCGGCGGTGCTGCGCGGGCGCTTCGAGGCCGCCACGCTGGGCCTCGACCCGCCCCCTGTTGCGCCGCCCACCTGGCGCGGCCGCCCCACGCCCCGGTTCGACTCGTTGCTGGCCGACGGCCTCACCGACTTGATTCGCACCGAGGCCACGGTCTTCGCCGACACGCCGGCCAAGCTCGATCGCACGCCGGGCAGCATGGCCGGCACGACGTACGTTTTCGCGCTGCAGGCCTTTCGCGACTCGCGCCAGGAGCTGATGCTGTTCTCGCCGTACTTCATCCCCGGCGAGAACGGCTTGGCCGGGCTGCGCGAGGCACGCAGGTTCGGCATCGCGGTGCGCGTGATCACCAATTCGCTGGGCGCCACCGACGAGCCGCAGGCCAGTCTGGCCTACGAGCGCTATCGGGTGCCGCTGCTGCAGATGGGCGTCGAGCTCTACGAGGTCAGCTCGACGCAGATGCGGCGCGACGAGGCGACGCGCCGGTTCTTCGGCGCCTCGCGAGCACAACTGCATGCGAAGCTCGCCGTGATCGACCGCCGGGCCGTGCTGCTCGGCTCGATGAACCTCGACCAGCGCTCGGCCACCACCAACACCGAGATGGTGCTGCTGATGCGCAGCCCTGAACTGGCCGGAGAGATCCTGACCTGGTTCAACTCCAGCGAGCGCGCCGACGTGCGCGGTTCCTACCAGGTCATGCTCAAGCCCGACGGCCGCAGCCTCCAATGGGTCGCCCTGCTGGGCGAGGGCCGCAGCGAGACGCTGGACGAGGACCCCGAGTTCGACTTCTGGCAGCGCCTGCGCCTGCGGCTGATCTCGCTGTTTGTTCCTGAGTCGCTGCTCTGAGCGACCGTGGGCCGACTGGCCTGACTTGCAATGGCAGTGTGTAGATGACCGGCACGCCGGATCACGAGCAGCGCGCCACCTCATGCGACGTGAACATTAGAAGGGCAGCACGCATAGCCTCAATCCGCAGTGCAGGACTTTGGCCGTAGCTTTGGAAAGGCGGCTTCGTGGCGCTGAATTCCTAGTACTAAGAGTCGCCTAAGGGTCGCAGGCGGGTCTTCCGAGATCCGATCATCGTGCCCAAGATCTGCCGGTCGACTACGACTTCTCGAATCCGCTGACCGGCGCGGTGGACCTCAAGAACTCCTACGTCGAGCCCGGTGACGCCCGATCTCGTCATCGACTGCGGCGTCTACAAGGTCCATGAGCCAGTCGCCGAAGCCGCAGCTCCTGCTGCCGCTCCTCCGCGAACCCTCCGCTACGCTTCGCCGAGTCGGCCGAAGCCCCTGAGAGGGTTCTGGTGCAAATAGCCGGCCCGGTCGAGCGAACATCGCTGTGCTATGCGGCTTTTCAAGTCCCAAGCACCGCATTCCAGACTGCAGGCGCAGCTCGGCCTTGAACGCCCAGACGTCCGAGTGCGAACTGGCCTTTGCGGATGCGATGCATCAGTTCGCTTCACCTTCCCTTGGGGCACGCAGCTGTTGCCGCCGCGACGATTCGCCGCGAAAACCCTGCTGACAAGCACGCTGCCACGCCCTACGATTGCCCGCTTCTGGTTGCGCAAAAGCAGTGCGCGGGCACGTTACCGTGCGCGGAAAGGGTTCGTTGCAGGCTACCGATGTCGGTGATCCCGACTACTTCCACAAAGTTGTCGACTGCCAGTGGGCTTGTCCCGCCCACACGCCCGTCCCCGAATACATCCGCTTGATCGCGGCAGGCCGCTACACCGCGGCCTACATGGTCAATTGGGAATCGAACGTATTCCCCGGCATCCTCGGTCGCACCTGCGATCGGCCGTGCGAGCCGGCTTGCCGGCGTGGCCGTGTCGAAGAAGCCCAGGCCGCCAAGCCGGAACCGGTGGCCATCTGCCGCTTGAAGCGCGTAGCCGCCGATTTGAAGGACGACATCTCGGCGCATCTGCCGCGCCTCGTCGCTCAACGCAACGGCAAGCGCATTGCCTGCGTGGGCGCGGGGCCCGCGTCGCTCACCGTCGCGCGCGACTTGGCTCCGCTCGGCTACGAGGTCATCGTCTTCGACGGCGATTCCAAAGCCGGCGGCATGATCCGTTCGCAAATTCCGCGCTTCCGTCTGCCGGAAGAAGTGATCGACGAGGAGACGGGCTATGTCCTGCAACTCGGCGTCGAATTTCGCGGCGGGGCTCGGATCGATTCGATGCGCGATCTGCTGGCTCAGAACTGGGATGCCGTCTTCGTCGGTTCCGGCGCGCCGCGCGGCCGCGACCTCTCGATCCCCGGCCGCGCCGAGGCCGCGGCGCGCATCCACATCGGCATCGACTGGCTGTCGTCGGTGTCGTTCGGCCACGTCACGGGCATCGGCAAGCGTGTCATCGTGCTCGGTGGCGGCAACACGGCGATGGACTGCTGCCGCAGCTCCAAGCGGCTCGGCGGCACCGACGTCAAGGTCATCGTCCGTTCGCCATTCGAGGAGATGAAGGCCTCGCCATGGGAAAAGGAAGATGCGATCCACGAAGGCATCCCGATCCTCGACTGCCTGGTTCCCAAGGCCTTCCTGCATGAGAACGGCCGCCTTGTCGGCATGAGCTTCGACAGGGTGCGGGCCGAGCGCGACGCCAAAGGGCGGCGCCAGCTCGTCTCGACCGGCGAGCCCGAGCAGGTCTTCGAGTGCGACGACGTTCTGGTCGCCGTCGGCCAGGAGAACGCCTTTCCGTGGATCGAACGCGACGCAGGAATCGCCTTCGACGAATGGGGCATGCCGGCGCTCGATGCCGCGACGCTGCAATCGAGCCTGCCGCGCGTTTTCTTCGGCGGCGACGCCGCGCTCGGGCCGAAGAACATCATCTGGGCGGTCGCGCAGGGGCATGCCGCCGCCATATCGATCGACAAGTTCCTGAATGGCGAAGACGTCAAGCAGCGGCCACCGCCCGGCGTCACGCTGGTGTCGCAGAAGATGGGCATCCACGAGTGGAGCTACGACAACGGCATCACCAACGACCTGCGCAGCAAGGTGCCCTGGCGCGATATCAACCAGTCGCTGCGCAACATCAGGGTCGAGGTCGAGCTCGGCTTCGACGTCGCCACAGCCTGGAAGGAAGCCGAGCGCTGCCTGAATTGCGACGTGCAGACCGTCTTCAACACCGGCCAGTGCATCGAGTGCGATGCCTGCGTCGACATCTGCCCGACCGACTGCATCACCTTCACCGTCAACGGCGATGAAGCCGATCTGCGCACTCGCCTGCACGCGCCGGCACTCCACGCCGACCAGGCGCTCTACGTGTCCGGCGATCTGAAGACCGGCCGCGTGATGGTGAAAGACGAGGACGTCTGCCTGCATTGCGGCCTGTGCGCCGAGCGCTGCCCGACCGGCGCCTGGGACATGCAGAAGTTCATGATCGCGCAGACCCGCGCCGGCCGCGGCTGTCGCAGCGGCGCGGCCAACGCGGTCGGGGCGAGAGACAAGGTGGTGGCACTGAGATGACCGGAACTTCAAAGGCGCCGGCCGACGCGCTCCTTCGGCTCGAAGCCGTCAACGATTTCGTCATCAAGTTCGCCAACGTCAACGGCTCGGGCTCGGCTTCGGCCAACGAGCTGTTCGCGAGGAGCCTGTTGCGTATGGGCGTGCCGGTCAGCCCGCGCAACATCTTTCCGTCGAACATCCAGGGTTTGCCGACCTGGTACGAGGTCCGGGTGAGCGAGCGCGGCTATTTGGCGCGTCGCGGCGGCGTCGACCTGATGGTCGCCATGAATCCGCAGACCTGGGACAAGGACCTGGCCGAGATCGAGCCCGGCGGCTACCTGCTCTACGACAGCTCGAAGCCGATGCCGGCCTCGCAGTTTCGCGACGACATTCACCTGCTTGGCGTGCCGCTCGCCGATCTTTGCGCGAGCCGCTACAACGATCCGCGCGAGCGCCAGCTGCTGAAGAACATCCTCTACGTCGGCGTTCTCGCGGCAACGCTCGGTGTCGAGCCGGAGGTCATCGCCACGCTGCTCGGCGAGCAATACCGTGGCAAGGCCAAGCTGCTCGAGCCCAATCTCGACGCCTTCATGATCGGCCTGCATCACGGCCGCCAATACTTCGACGAGTTCCTCGGCCTCAAGATCGAGCGCCGCGACGCGGTCGGCAAGCGCATCTTCATCGAAGGCAACGCCGCCGCCGCGCTGGGCTGCGTCTACGGCGGCGCGACGGTCTGTGCCTGGTACCCGATCACGCCGAGCTCGTCGCTGGCAGAGGCGTTCCAGACGTACTGCGGCAAGCTGCGCGTCGACAAGGAAAGCGGCAGGAACAAGTTCGCGATCGTCCAGGCCGAAGACGAGATCGCCTCGATCGGCATCGTCGTCGGTGCCGGCTGGAACGGCGCGCGGGCCTTCACCACGACCTCGGGTCCCGGCGTCTCGCTGATGACCGAGTTCATCGGCCTGGCCTACTTCGCCGA
>DAIMIM010000178.1:0-6781 GCA_036722755.1 Caldimonas sp.
CCATCGAGTCGATCGACTTCAGGCCCGTCTGCATCGGCTGGCTGACGCTTTGCCGCGCGATCACGCCGGGAGCGATCTTTTCGATCGGCGCGGTGAGCTTGGCGTTGACCGGACCCTTGCCGTCGATCGGCGCGCCGAGCGCGTTGACGACGCGGCCCTTCAGCTCGGGACCGATCGGCACTTCGAGAATGCGGCCGGTGCACTTGACGGTATCGCCTTCGGAGATGTGCTCGTACTCGCCCAGGATCACCGAGCCGACCGAGTCGCGCTCGAGGTTGAGCGCCAGGCCGTAGGTGGCCGAGCCGTCGGGGGCTGCGGGAAACTCGAGCATCTCGCCCTGCATCGCCTCCGAGAGGCCGTGGATGCGGCAGATGCCGTCGGTCACCGAGACGACGGTGCCTTCGTTGCGGATGTCGGCCGAGACGGCGAGACCCTGGATGCGGCTCTTGATGAGCTCGGAAATTTCAGCGGGATTCAGTTGCATGGCGGGCTCCGGTCTGCAGTTCGGGCAGGCTGGTTGAAACTCAGGAGTGCCGGTCGAGGCGAACGAAGACGGCTCGCCGCGCTAGGCGGTGAGCGCCGCTTTCATCTGCTCGAGACGGGCGCGGATGGAGGTGTCGAGCACCTCGTCGCCGACGATGACGCGAACGCCGCCGATCAGCTCGGGCTGGACGACGACGCGCGCTTCGAGCTTGCGGCCGAAGCGCTTTTCCATCGCCGACGTGACCTCGGCGAGCTGGCTGGCGTCGATGGGAAACGCACTTTCGATGACGGCTTGCGACGTGCCGCTGCGTGCATCGACGAGCGCCTGGAACTGCCTGGCGATCTCTGGCAACGCCGACAGGCGGCCGTTGTCGATCACGACACGCAGCAGGTTGTTCGCGGCATCGCTCGCGGCGGCGCCCGAAGGCATCTTCGCGACCGAAGTGAGCAGGTCGAAGACCTGGCCGGGGGTGATCTTCGGATCGTCGGCGAACTCGCGCATCTGCGCGTCGGCGGCGACCTGCGCGAGAGCGCTGATTTCGCCGGCGAGCGCTGCGGCGTCGCCCTGTCCCGACGCCTTCATCAGCGCCTCGGCATACGGTCTGGCAATGGTGGCGAGCTCGGCCATATGCGCCTACAGCTCAGCCTTCAGGCGGCCGAGAAGCTCGGCGTGGGTCTTGGCATCGACCTCGCGGCGCAGGATCTGCTCGGCGCCCTTGACGGCCAGCGCCGCGACCTGCTCGCGCAGCGTTTCGCGGGCCCGGCTCGCTTCCTGATCTGCCTCGGCACGCGCCGCGGCGACGATCTTCGCGCCTTCTTCGTTGGCCCGGGTCTTCGCCTCTTCGACCATCGACTGGGCGAGCCGCTCGGCGTCGGCCAGGCGCTGGGCCGCATCGGTGCGGGCCGACGACAGCTGCTCCTCGACGCGCTTGTTGGCCGCGACGAGCTCGGCCTTCGCGTTGTCGGCGGCCGACAGGCCTTCGCGAATCTTGTTCGCCCGCTCGTCGAGCGCGGTGGTGATCGGCGGCCAGATGAATTTCATCGTGAACCCGACCAGGATCAGGAAGACGATGATCTGAATGATGAAGGTTGCGGTGATGCTCACGTTCGTGCCTCGATCACGGTGGCGTGCCAATCGGCCCGGACGAGCCGGGCCGACGACGGGACGACTGGATCCGAATCACTTCGGCAGGTTGGCGAGCTGGGCCAGAAACGGATTGGCGGTCGTGAACCAGAGCGCGATACCGACGCCGATGATGAACGACGCGTCGATCAGGCCGACGAGCAGGAACATCTTCGTCTGCAGCTCGCCCATCAGCTCGGGCTGGCGGGCGGCCGACTCGAGGTACTTGCTGCCCATGACGCCGATGCCGACGCATGCGCCGAGCGCGCCCAGACCAATGATGAGACCGGCAGCAACCGCGACGAGACCGATGAGTTCCATGTTGACTCCAGATTGAAAGGATGAAAAGAAAAGATGTGGGTGCGGGCGCTCAGTGCGAGTCGTGCGCCTGACCGATGTAGACGAGCGTCAGCATCATGAAGATGAAGGCCTGCAGGATGATGATCAGGATGTGGAAGACGGCCCACACCGTGCCGGCGATGATCTGCCCTGCGGCCAGCGCGAAGCCCACCGCCGACAGCGTGAAGGCGCCGCCCAGCATCGCGATCAGCAAGAAGATCAGCTCGCCGGCGTACATGTTGCCGAACAGCCGCATGCCGTGCGAGAACGTCTTGGCGATGAACTCGATGATCTGCATCGCGAAGTTGAACGGATAGAGCGTCCAGTGGTTGCCGAAGGGCGCAGTGAACAACTCGTGGAGCCAGCCGCCGACGCCCTTGATCTTGACGTTGTAGATGAGGCAAAGCAGCAGCACGGCGACCGACAGGCCCATCGTCACCGACAGGTCGGCCGTCGGTACGACGCGAAGGTAGGCATGCTCGGTGTCGTGCCCGGTGAGGCCGTACAGGCCCTTCCAGATCAGGGGCAGCAGGTCGACAGGCAAGAGGTCCATCGTGTTCAGCAGCACGATCCAGACGAACACGGTCAGCGCCAGCGGCGCGACGAGCTTGCGGCTGGTGCTGTTGTGAACGATGCCCTTGGCCTCGTTCTCGACCCATTCGAAGAGGATTTCCACGGCCGCCTGGAAGCGCCCGGGAACGCCCGAGGTGGCGCGGCGAGCCGCCTTCCACAGCACGAAGCAGCCGATGATGCCGAGCAGCGTCGAAAAGAAGATCGAATCGAAATTGAGAACCGACAGATCGACAAGGCCCCGAGGCTGGGCATTGTGCAGATGCGTCAGGTGATGAACGATGTATTCGCCCGAGGTGGGCGCATGCTCTTCGGCTGCCATGGCGTCCTGGTCGTCGTCGGTTGTCTGTCGGTCACTTCACCCGGCCGCGCCAGAGCAGCGCGAGCCAGTAGGTCTGCATGCAGGCGAACAGGGTCGCCAGCATCACGGGCCAGTCGAGGCCAGCGACGATGCGCGGCGCCAGCAACAGCATGGCGACGGCCGCGACCATCTTCACCATGCTCCAGCCCAGCATGCTCGCCGCGCTCGCCAGAGGCGAGAGCAGGCCGAGCCGCCTGGTCGCGCCGCGTGCCATGAGCGCGCCCGGCACCACCACCACCGCCGCACCGTAGAGCGCGGACTGCAGCGCGCCTTCGCTGCCGCCGCCCAGAGCGATCAGGACCGCGACCGTTGCGCCGATCATCACTTGCGCAAGAATCACGCGCCACGGTGACAGCGCCGGCTGGCGCCGCCGAAGCGACTCGGCTTCCTCGTGCGACAGCTGCCTGATCGGTGCCTCGTCGTCCGCTCTTTCTTCATCAGCGAAGCCGTTCCGATAAGCGCTCCGCCCGTCGCCGCGGAACACCGCGTCGGAGGAGGGGCGCGGCAGGGCGGCTTTCAGCACAGCCCAAGATTATACGTACAAACCCGCCCGCTTCCGGACCGCGGAAGGGCCCGGGACATCCGCAGCCTCGTCGCCCGAACGCGTCACTCGCGCTCGGACGATTCCTAGAGAACCTCCCCGCTGCGGTGGATCACGCCGACCTCGACGCGCATCGACGCCTCGATCGTCTCGCCCGGCGCCAGCGCGACGAGACCGTGCGTCGTCGGCTCGGCCATGTGGATCGCGTTGCTGAGGTGGCTGACCGGCTCGACGCAGAAGTAGGCGCGATCGGGAGGCGTGTAGACGACGAGGTAGGGCAGTTCCGAAACGAGCTGCAGAGAAAAGCGCTCGTCGCGAATGCGCGCCGGGCCGCGCCAGCCTTCGAAGCAATGGTCGAAGTCGAGGTGCGACAGGTCGGCGTCGATGCCAGGCTGGGCCACCTTGCGCGTCGGCAGCTGGGTCGCGTCGGATTCCCAGCGGCTCGACAGCTCGATGTGCAGGCGGCTGCGCTCGCGCCTGGCGAAGTACGGATGCCAGCCGAGGCCTGCCGGCTGCTCGGTCGCTGCGGTGTTGGTGAACTGCATGCGGGCCGAGAACGCTTCGGGCGACAGCGTGAAGTACTGGCGCGCTTCGAAGGCGAACGGCCAGTCGTCGTCGCCGCCGTGCGTCATGCCGATCACCAGCTCGATGGCGCTCGACGAGACGATGCGCCATGGCCGCTGCCAGCCGATGCCGTGCAGCGAATGCGGCGAATCGGCGACGTTGGCGCGGGTCGTGTAGTCGCGCCCTTTCCAGCGGAAGCGCCGGTAGCCGAGCCGGTTCGAGTACGGCAGAAGCGGGTACATCGCCGCCTGGCGCGATTCGAGCAGCGCCGCCGGCTCGGTCGAGCGCAGGATCGGTGTCTCGCGATGCCAGAGCCCGGCGACGGCGCCACCGAGATCGGGGCGGACGGCCAGACGCAGCGCGCCAGCGTGAAGTTCATGGTTCATGGCAATGCGAGACAGCGCGTCATGGGAGGTCGGCCTTCAGGTAGTGGGCACCGGCGATCGGATTGAAATAGTAAGGAGGGATCTCCTCGAAGCCGAGCGAGGCGTAGAGCTCGCGTGCTGCTTCCATGTCGTCGAGCGTATCGAGCAGCATCGCCGAATGGCCGGCACGGCGTGCCTCGTCGAGCAGCGCCTGCGCCAGGGCCCGCCCGAGACCGCGGCCGCGGTGCGTCCCGCGCACGAACAGCCGCTTCATCTCGCAGGCGTTGGCGTAGTCGACGTCGGCGAGCGGTCGCATCGCGCCGCACGCTGCCAGCTCACCGCCGACGAATGCCAGCAAGACGCAACCCGCGGGAGAGGCGTACTCGCCGGGCAGCGATGCGATCTCGGCATCGAAATTCTGGAAGCACAGGTCGATGTCGAGGCTGGCCGCGTACTCGCGAAAGATCGTCGCCGCCAGCGCCATGTCGTCGGGCGAGTCGGCGAGGCGCAGCACGACCTTTGGTGCGGAATCGGCGGCGGCCATGGATGAGGAGGACATCGATGCGCCGCTCAGCCGCCGAGACGCACGACAGCGGCGACGGCGATCGCGCAGAACGCGGCGATCGCCAGGGCCATCGCCCGCGAGCCGAGCGTGTCGATCGAGGGCGGCACGTCGAGCGTCAGCATCTTGTCGCCGTGCAGCATCGGCGCGACGAGATCTTGCCGGCGCCTGATCCAGAAGAAGGCGATCGCGCCGACGTGAAGCACGACGAGCGAGAGGACGAGCCACTGGCCGACATTCCTGTGCCAGTGCGTCGCGAGGCTGCTCGTCGCCGAGCTCACGAACTTGAGCAGCGGGCCGTTGAAGGAGACCTCGTCATCGGCAACCAGGCCGGTGCCGACCTGGATCGCCAGCACGGTCAGCAAGGCGAGCACCGACCACGCGCCGAGTGGGTTGTGGCCGACGTGATGGCGCTCGTCGGGGCGGCTGGCATTGCGCAGATAGCGCAGCGCCGCCCGCGGCCCGTGGACGAAGTTGGCGAAGCGCGACCAGCGCCCGCCGACGACGCCCCAGGCGAGGCGAAAGAGGAGCAAGGTGAAGGTGCCATAGCCGAAGCGCATGTGCCAGGCCATCGTGCCGCCGCCGATCCAGGCGCTGACGAAGGAGAGCACGACGAGCGCGGCGAGCAGCCAGTGGAAGATGCGCGTCGGCAGATCCCACACCCGGATCGCCTGCGTCGCCGAAGCGTGCGCTGCTTCATCGCTCATCGTCGCACGACAGTCGCGATGGCGTGCGTGCCCGAAGCCGCGGTGCTCGCCTCGCCCTGCTCCGTACACTCTGCCCCGCGTCGCTGCGCCTCGCGCCGCGACGCCGACGAGGAAATGACAATGACCCGCTCATACATGCCGATGCTGATGGTAGCTGCTGGGCTCGCCACCTTTGCCGTCTCGCTCCCGGTGACCGCGCAGTTCGCCAAGCCGGAAGACGCGATCCGCTATCGGCGCGGCGCCTTCACGGTGATGTCGGCCCACTTCGGCCGCGTCGCCGCGATGGCCAACGGGCGCGTGCCCTTCGACGCCAAGGCCGTCGCCGACAACGCCGACATTGCAACGTTCATGTCGAAGCTGCCCTATGCCGGCTTCGTCGAAGGCAGCGACAAGGGCGACACCCGGGCCGAGCCGAAGATCTGGACCGAGATGGACAAGTTCCGGGCTGCCGCGGCGAAGATGCAGGACGAGATGGCCAAGCTCGACGTCGTCGCCAAGACCGGCAACATCGACACCATCAAGGCCGCCGTCGCCGACACCGCCAAGGCCTGCAAGGCCTGCCACGACAGCTACCGCAAGGAGTGACGCTACCATCTGCGGGTCCTGAATTTTCCGGCCGGCGCTGGCTCTGCGCCGCCCTGACACCGCCTCGATGAACTCGTCTTTCCGTTTCGGCGCATCGCGCCTGCGCGCGGCGCTTTCAGCGTCCGTCGCCATCGCACTGTGCTGCGCCGCTCCGCTCGGCCACGCTGCCGACGATCCTGATGCGGGCGGCACCTTCAGCACGCCGGCCTATCCGGCGCGAAATCCCAATCCCGCCCCGGGCACACCCGGCGCCAACGGGACGCCGGCGGCCACGGCCCCGAACACGCCGGCAGGCAATCGCAACACCGGGACAGCTCCGGGGGCGACTGGCAACAACGCTCGCGGCAACGGCCCGAACGCTCGCAACGGCAACGGCAACGGCGACGGCGGCCAGGCCCCGTTGCGCCGGGTCGATGTGCCGGCCAAACCTGGCGAGTTCCAGCGTTTCGTCGAAGGCGCGACCGGCCGGCTGCTGCTGATCTTCGGCTCGAGCTTCTTCTCCGACACCGCCGACACCTTCCAATCCCTCGACAACGTTCCGGTCTCGGCCGACTACACGATCGGCCCGGGCGACGAGATCG
>DAIMIM010000179.1:0-6766 GCA_036722755.1 Caldimonas sp.
TCGGGAGCAGTGTCCACCCTTATCGGGCTGTTCAGATTTGCGGGGCCAGCTCTGAGCGCGAGCTCTGGTCGAGCGCCACACCGCGCGGGCCGCCGCCGCTTTCCTGAGTCTTCCTGCCGAACGCTCTGCCGGCACTTTGCCGCGGGCTCGCTTCTCTCTGTCTGAACGGTCCGCACCGCGTTTCGCCGTCGTGCGGGTCGCCGTTCGTCCGACTCAGGAACACCATGTCCACCAAAGCATTTCGCGGCGCGCCTGTCGCGCTCCTTTTTGCCGCCGCCGGCCTACCGACGGCGGCGTTCGCGTGCGCCACCTGCGGCTGCTCCTTGTCGACCGATGCCGCCATGGGCTACTCGACCGACACCGGCTGGCGCCTCAGCCTCCAATACGACTTCATCAACCAGGACCAGTTGCGGATCGGGTCCCATGCCGTGGCTGCGGCGCAGCTGGCGGCCATCAACGACGCGGGCGGCGACCAGGAGGTCGAGCACAAGACCATCAATCGCTACACGACGCTGGGCCTCAGCTATTCGCCCAGCGCGGACTGGAACCTGCGCTTCCTCGTCCCCTATGTCGACCGCGGCCACTCGACGTACGGGCCGGCCACCAACCCCATCACCTCGGACGATCTCAGCGGCTCGACGCTGAAGGGCCTCGGCGACGTTCGCTTCATCGCCAGCTACCAGGGATTGCTGCCGGACAAGAATCTCGGCTTCCAGCTGGGCGTGAAGGTGCCCACCGGACGCTATGGCGGTCCGAGCGCCGACGGGAGCTCGGTCGTCGGGCGAAATCCCATCGCCTTCAACTCCGGTCCCATCTCGCAGAACCCCTCGCCCGGCAACCTGGTCGATACGAGTCTGCAGCCCGGCAACGGCAGCACCGACGTCATCGCCGGCATCTACTATCACAAGGCCCCACCTTCGTGCCTCAGGTACAGATGAACATCTTCCGCAAGGGACGCGATCAGGGGGCGCTGGCCGACAACCCCGACAGCGCCGGCACGGTCGCCTATCTCAGCCCCGGGATGACGATCACGGTCGCGCAAAACCTGCAGGCGTTCGGCTTTGTGCAGGTGCCGATCTACAGCCATCTGATCGGCTACCAGCTGGCGCCGCATTGGACGGCCTCCGCTGGGCTGAGCTATGCGTTCTGACCGGACCGAACTCGACGTCGAGGACTCGAACATGAACAGGCGTTTCGCCCTCTTCCGTGCGCGCGGAATCTACTGGGAACCTTGACGTAGCTTGGCCCGTTCGAGCGCGGCTGCCAGCCTCCGCTTCACTTCAGGCGACTGCGCTTTTGCTGCCCGGTTCTTTGTCCGTTTAGCCTTCCTCTTTTCGACACCTTTGCTCGTACTCATGTCTTTCCCTTTGGCTTCTGAAATCTATTAATGGATCACTCGATAGCCGTCGCTGGCAAACGGATCATCCCGCCATAAGCCGATAGCCGATGCCGGTCTCGGTGATGATGAGCTTGGGCTGTGCAGGGTCGTCCTCGAGCTTTTGACGAAGGGAGGCCATGAAGACTCGCAGGTAGTGGCTGTGCTCGACCCGTTCCGGGCCCCAGACTTCGCGCAGCAATTGCCGGTGCGTCAGCACGCGCCCGACGTTGTCGACGAGAAACCCGAATAACTTGTACTGTGTTCGCGTGAGGTGAACATCCTTGCCGTCCTTGCGGACCACATGAGCGCCGCGATCGAACTCGACATTTCCGATGACCGTCACGGCTTGCTCCGCCCCGTCATCGGCATCTCTCAGCCGCCTCATGTGGGCACGGACGCGGGCGAGAAACTCGGCGACGCGAAATGGCTTCTCGACATAGTCATCGGCGCCCGCATCCAGTGCGCGCACCTTGTGCTGCTCTTCCGATCGAGCCGACAAGACGATGATGGGGACTTGCGATCGGCTGCGGATCGAAAGAATGAGGTCCACGCCATCGCCGTCGGGTAGCCCCAGGTCAACGATGGCCAAATCGAACTTGGTCGATTTGGCCTCGCGGATTCCCTGCTCGAACGTTTCGGCTTCGCGTACAGACCAGCCATTTGCCTCGAGCGATGCGCGGACCGATCGTCGGATGCTGGGGTCATCCTCGACGAGAAGCACGACGAGTCGGGGGGCTTCCGTCACCCCGTCACCTGGAATTCTTCTGCGCCAGTCAATTCAGGCTGCTCCGTCGTCAAGGGCAACGTGAACATGAAAGCGGCACCTCCTCCCGCGCGATTCAGGGCAACGATGGTCCCTCCATGCGCCTCGACGATCGTCCTGCAGATTGAGAGGCCGAGGCCAACGCCGGTCGTCGCCGACTCCCGAACGCCGCGTGTGAACTTGTTGAAGATCTCTTCCTCTTGCCCGGGTCGAATGCCCGGTCCGTTGTCCGCGACCGTCACCCGCAGTTCGGCACCCACAGATCGAGCCGTGATCTGGACGGTCGCATCGGCAGGCGTGTACTTCGCTGCGTTTTCCAGGAGGTTGACCAGCACTCTCTCGATCAGGACGGCATCGCATTTGACCAGCGGAAGATCCGGGGGCACGTCGGTCTTGATGGTGCGCAAGGCTAGGACGTGGCTGGAAAGACGCACCGAGCTGCCGATGATTTCTTCGATCGAGTTCCAGTTCGGGGAAAGCCGGAACTCACCGCTTTCGAAGCGCGCCATGTCAAGAAGGTTGTTCACCTGGGTGGACATGCGCAACGTGCCGGCCACAAGGGACTCGGCAATCTCGCTTTGTTCCGGACTGAGGGCCGGCTTCGTCAACTGAAGGCTTTCCGCCAGACCCGTCAGGCCCGCGAGCGGCGTACGCAAGTCGTGTGAAAGGGCCGATAGAAGAGAGTTGCGAAGCCGTTCGGACTCGATCTGTACGGTCGCCTGTTGGGCGACATCGACGTAGTGCACGCGCTCAAGCGCGATAGCCGTGAGCGCTGCAAAGGTCTCCAACTGCCGGCGTTGCTCGGGTACTGCGAGGAAACGCGGGTTCTCAGGTTGCAGGGCGAGAACGCCTCGTGTTCGCATGGAGGCATTCAACGGAAGGTAGTGCCACGAACTCCCAGGGATCGTGTCGGTACCAAGACCGGCAGAACGCTTATGGTCGAAGGCCCAGCGAGCCGTGCCCACGTCCAGACCGGGCGCCTCGGGATCGGTCCTGGCGAGTACCAGTCGATCGTCTTGCGAAAGCACGTAGATGCGGACCACGGCATGGAACTCGAGTGCGATCGCCTTTGCCGCCGTCTCGACCACCTGCTCCACCAGGAGCTCGCTCGAAAGATTGCGTGCGACCTCGAACAGCGAATGCGACCTCTTTTCGCGATGCGTTGCGATCCGGGCCTGATACCGCAAGCCTGCCGTGAGCTGACCGACGATCAGTCCCACGGCGAGCATGACGCCAAACGTGAGGACGTACTGAAGGTCGGTAACTGTGAAGGAGAGCTTGGGCGGGACCAGAAAGTAGTCGAAGGCCAGCACGTTGACGATCGCGGAAAGGACGGCCGGACCTCGTCCGTATCGAAGCGCCACCCCCAATACCGCCAAGAGGTAGAGCATGACAATGTTCGCCTTGTCGAGCATCCCCTCCAAGGGCAGCACGGCGGCGGTCAGAAGCGCGCACGCGAGCAACGCGACGCCGTAGCCGGCCGGTTTGAATCTGGCGCCCCAGGAACGCGATGGATCGGGGTCGGCCATGGCCGCAACCCGCAGGCGAGCGCTCGGAACGCCAATCTCGATCAGATCGACATCGGCCGCAAGTTTGCCGAGCTGCTGTGCCAAGGTTCCCGCGGGGCGCCAAATGCTCGCCTGGTTGTGACCCATGACCAGCTTGGACAGATTGTTGGTGCGGGCATATTCGACGATGGCGGTGGCAACGTCCCGGCTTGGCAGAATCGCCGTCTTGGCTCCCAGCTCCTCGGCAAGCTTGACGGTATCAAGGATGCGCTGGCGGCTCGCTTCAGGCAGGCGCTGCAAAGGCGGCGTCTCGACATACGCTGCGTGCCAGGACACCGCCAACTGCTGCGCCAACAGGGCCGAACTTCTCACGACGTGCTCTGCTGCGCCGCTTGGCCCGACGCAGCAAAGGATGGCCGACTCGGTCTTCCAGACGCGATCGATGGATCGATCGCTTCGATACGTCTGGACGTCGTCCTCGACACGATCGGCGGTGCGGCGCAGCGCGAGCTCGCGCAGCGCCATGAGGTTGCCCTTCCTGAAGAAGTTCGCAGCCGCGCGCTCGGCCTGCACTTCCTCATAGACCTTCCCGGCCTTGAGGCGAGCCAGCAATTCATCCGCCGGGATGTCAACGACGACGACTTCGTCGGCCCGGTCGAAGAACGTGTCGGGCAGGGTCTCCTGCACGCGAACGCCGGTGATGCCGCCCACGACATCGTTGAGGCTTTCCAGGTGCTGGACATTGAGCGTGGTCCAGACATCGATTCCAGCCGAGAGCAACTCGTCGACGTCTTGCCACCGCTTCGGATGCCGCGATCCGGCAACGTTCGAATGCGCGAGTTCGTCGACGAGAATGAGCGTCGGCCTCCTTGCGAGGGCGCCATCGAGGTCGAATTCATCGAGCGTGGGACCGCCGGGCGTCGCGATCGATTGCTTGGGGAGGACCTCCAGTCCGATCTGCTGGGCTGCCGTGTCGCCCCGGCCATGCGTCTCGATCACACCAGCGACGACATCGGTCCCCGCACTCTTCAGGGTCCGAGCGGCGACCAGCATTGCATACGTCTTGCCGACGCCCGCTGACGAGCCGAAGTAAATCCTGAGCCGGCCGCGAGCAGCCTTGTGCTCCTCTTGCCGAATTCGCTCGATCAGAGCGTCCGGATCACGTCGCAGCGCTTCGTTCATGATCGACTTGGCTTGCCTGTGCTGACTGGCATAGGCGACAACATGGCGCTGATCGACGCGAATCGCACCGCGCGCGACAGTCGTGCGGACGACGCCACGTCGATCACGGTCGGCTCAACGCGGATCGGCGGCACCGCAAGGTGTCCAGCCAGCAATCGTCGCGAAGACCGAATCGGCATCGCCCTCATGTTTCAGTCGTTGCCTGATCGCCTTGTCCGACAGCATTTCCGCGATCTCGGCCAGGATTTCCAGATCGTTCTGGGTCGCCATCTCCGGGACAAACAGGAAGACGAATAGCTTCACCGGTTCCTCGTCGGGACCGCCGAAATCCAAAGGCTTCGCCAGCCGTAGCACAGCAGCGACGGCATTCTTGAGGCCCTTCAGGCGCCCGTGAGGTATGGCGACGCCGTGGCCGAGGCCAGTACTGGCCAGTCGTTCACGCTCGATCAACGTGTCGGCGATGGTCGACAGCGCTCCTATCCAGCGATGACGCTCGAAGATCAGAGCAGCCTGGACGAAAAGCGCCAGTTTGTTCTCGGCGACGACGTCGACCTTGACGTCTTCGACATCGAGGACGGAGGCCAGTCGGTTCACGATCGTCCTCTTGCTTGAGGCTGACCCCGCTTCTCAATGTGTCGAATCCAGTGCCATGTTAAGTGCCAGGACGTTGACGCGCGGCTCGCCCAGGAAGCCGAGGATCTGACCTTGGGTGTGCTCCGAGATCAGGGCATTGACGCGCTCCAGCGGCATGCTTCTCACACGAGCGATTCGACCGGCTTGATAGCGCGCCGCTGCGACGCTGATCTCGGGGTCCAGACCGCTGCCCGATGCGGTCACCAGGTCCACCGGAACCGGTGCCTTGTTGTCGGGATCCGCGGCGCGCAGCGCGTCGATGCGACCTTTGACGGCGTCGACCAGCGCCGGGTTGGAGGGCCCGAGGTTGGATCCGCCGGACGAGGTCGCGTTGTCCGGGCCGGGGGATGTCGCCGACGGGCGGCTCCAGAAATGCCTGGGATCGCTGAAGCTTTGGCCGATCAGGAGCGAACCCACGGCCTTTCCGTCGCGCTGAACGATGCTGCCGCCGGCCTGGAAGGGCATGGTGACCTTGGCGATGCCTGTGATGACGAGCGGGTAGGCGAGCCCGGTGATGAGCGACAGGACCAGGAACAGGACCAGCGCGGGGCGAATGGTGGAATTCATAGGGGCTCCTAGGTGCTCAGGCGAGATGTGCGACCGACAGCACGAGGTCGATCAGCTTGATGCCGATGAAGGGAACGATCAGGCCGCCGACGCCGTAGATGAGCACGTTGCGGCGCAGCAGCACGGCTGCGGGAGCGGGACGGTACTTGACACCCTTCAGCGCGAGCGGGATGAGGAAGACGATGACGACGGCGTTGAAGATGACGGCCGAGAGAATCGCCGACGACGGGCTGGTCAGGCGCATCACGTCGAGCGCATGGAGCTGTGGATAGGTCGTCGCGAACGCTGCGGGGATGATGGCGAAATACTTGGCGACGTCGTTGGCGATCGAGAAGGTGGTGAGCGAGCCGCGCGTCATCAGTAGTTGCTTGCCGGTCTCGACGACCTCGAGCAGCTTGGTCGGGTTCGAGTCGAGGTCGACCATGTTGCCGGCCTCCTTCGCGGCCTGCGTGCCGGTGTTCATGGCCACCGCGACGTCGGCCTGGGCCAGCGCCGGCGCGTCGTTGGTGCCGTCGCCGGTCATCGCCACGAGCCGGCCTTCGGCCTGGTACTCGCGGATCAGCTTCAGCTTTGCCTCTGGCGTCGCTTCGGCGAGGAAATCGTCGACGCCGGCTTCGGCCGCGATCGCCGCAGCGGTGAGCTTGTTGTCGCCGGTGATCATGATGGTCTTGATGCCCATCCGGCGCAGCTCGGCGAAGCGCTCCTTGATGCCGCCCTTGACGATGTCCTTGAGCT
>DAIMIM010000180.1:0-6735 GCA_036722755.1 Caldimonas sp.
ACGCGGATGCCGCCGCGGCACCTTTTCTGTCCAGGTTCCTGGCGGCAGCTCATCGATACCCATGTCGATCTCCTGGAAGACTCGTACGCGCCAGCGTAAGCAGCCACAAGGCGCCCGTCTGTACGCTGTCGCACTCAGTCACTCCACCCACATAGACGGCACATTGGGACGCCACGCCTCGTCGCGCTTGCGAGCCGCTGACCCTCGCGAACCGAGCACGTCCGCGTAGCTTTTCCGATCCGCGGCGTAGCAACTGCACGCTGCGAGCTCGAGCCAGCCGCGGTCCAGGGGAACGTCAATGGGCCTCGGTGGTATTCGATGTGTTTGGCGCGCTCTCGAGCTTGTCCTTCTGCGTCTTGCCAAGTAGGGTTGCCTTCACCATTGCAACGCCGTCCAGCATGTGGAGAGGGTGTTTGCTTAGCTCGATGGCTGCACCCCGGTGCTTCAGATCCACAACTGAAAGCCACTTGGCAGCCTCTCTCAAGTAGAGAGCAAAGAACTCGGGTTGCTGCTTGTCGGGTTGAGAGCGTCCATCGGGTCTCGACAGTTGGATCGCCACCACGTTCCAAACGTCGACTGGTACCGCAGATTTTGAGGGCACCGTGAGGGCACGTACTCGCCAAAGTCAAATGGGCTAGCAGCTCATCGCTGCTAACCCATTGATTTCATTGGTCGGGACGGCGGGATTCGAACTCGCGACCCCTTGCACCCCATGCAAGTGCGCTACCAGGCTGCGCTACGCCCCGTTCGCCGGATTATAGATTGCCGGTCCGTCGCGGCCGCTCACGGGATGAGCAGGCCGCGGATCGACAGCAGCTCCTGTCGGACTTGTGCGGTCGACAGGCTGAAGAGTGGAAGGCCGAGCGATGGCGAATCGATGTCGTCTGCCGGCCCGGCCTCCATCTCCTCGAGGGCTTCAGCGCGGACCACGGAGTCGATGCCTTTGCCGCCATCGCTGTCGGCGCGGTGCGCAGCGACATCGGTGAGCCGGTTGCGCGCACCGCTGATGGTGAAGCCCTGCTCGTAGAGCAATTCGCGGATCCGGCGGATCAGGAGCACCTCGTGGTGCTGGTAGTAGCGCCGGTTGCCGCGCCGCTTCATCGGCTTGAGCTGGGTGAACTCCTGCTCCCAATAGCGCAGCACGTACGGCTTGACGCCGCACAACTCGCTGACCTCGCCGATCGTGAAGTAGCGCTTCGCGGGAATCGGCGGGAGGGTTTTCTCCATGAAAATCAACAAGATCAGGAGATAAACCTCGACTTTACTCGAAGTCGCCTACCGGCGGCGTGTCGCCTTGCACGACTCCTTTCAGTTTGTGGCTCGCGTGAAATGTCACCACGTGACGCGCCTTGATCGGAATCGCCTCGCCGGTGCGCGGGTTGCGGCCGGGGCGCGGTGCCTTGCGGCGGATGTTGAAATTGCCGAAGCCGGACATCTTCACGTCGTCTCCGGCGAGCAGTGTGGCGTGGATGAGATCGAAGAACGCTTCGACCATGTCCTTCGACTCGCGCTTGTTCAGACCGAGCCGCTCGAACAACAGCTCGGCCAGCTCGGCCTTCGTGAGCGTCGGCGTCACCAGCGTGGGCTGGAGGCTGCGCGGTGCAGGTGGATCAGTGCGTGCCATGGTGCGTGGGTCGCGGCTACTGCGCCCGCAGGCGGACGCCGAGCCGGCTTTCGAGCGTCGCAACGACGGTGGCGACGACGTGCTCGATGCGCTCGTCGGTCAGGGTCAGGGCGTCGTCGCGCAATTCCAGCCGCAACGCGAGGCTGCGCTCACCCGCGGCGATGCCGGCGACCGGACTCTTGGGCTCGTAGACATCGAACAGCGTCGTGGCTCGCACCACGCCCGACGACCCGGCCTGAACCGCGGCGAGGATCGCATCGTGGGTCACGGCCTTTGCTGCGATGACCGCGACATCGCGGAACGCCGGCTGCTGCTTGGGCAGCGGCGAATACGTCGGAACGGTTTGCCTGGCGAGTGCCTGCGCATCGAGCTCGAAGACAATCGGGTTGCCGGGCAGCTCGTAGGCTTGCCGCCAACGCGGATGCAGCTCGCCGACAAAGCCGATCCGCTCGCCGTCGCGTTCGATGGCCGCGCTGCGGCCAGGATGCAGCGCAGGAAACGCCGCCGGCACGAACCGCAGGTCGCCGGCGGCGAAGAGCGCTTCGATGTCGCCCTTGACGTCGAAGAAATCAGCCGCGCGTTCGACCGTGCCCCACTGCAGCGGGTCGGCAGCGCCAAAGGCAAGGCCGGCGAGCTTCAACGGCTGTCCGAGACCGGCGACCCTCGCGTCGCCCGCCTCGGTGCGATCGTCCCGCACATAGACCTTGCCGAGCTCGAAGATGCGAACGCTCGAGGCCTTGCGCGACAGGTTGACGCGCAACGCCTCGACCAGGCTGCCGACGAGGCTCGAGCGCATCACCGAATGCGCCTGCACGATCGGATTGAGCACGCGCACCGGATTCGCGTTGCCGGCGAAATCGCGCTCCCAGCGCTCGTCTACGAAGCTGAAGCTGATCGTCTCCTGCCAGCCGAGGTCGGCCATCTGGTGACGCAGGCGCGTCGCGGTGCGCCGTGACTCGCTCGGCACCAGCGCTGCCAGCGTGCCGCGAGGCGGCAGCGCATCGAGCGTTTCGTAGCCGATCAGGCGGATCACTTCCTCGATCAGATCTTCCTCGCCGCGCAGATCGAAGCGCCAGCTCGGCGGGACGACCTCGATCCGACCGGGCGTGCTGGTCCAGCGAAAGCCGAGCCGCGTCATCACGCTCTCGCAGTCGGCCTGGCTCAGCGGCATACCGATGATCTTCGCCGCGCGGGCGACGCGAAGGATGACCGGCGTCGCTTTCGGGACGTTGACGATCTGGTCGTCGATCGGGCCGCAGCACGTCTGCGCGGCGCCGCAGATCTGCAGGATGAGCGCCGTGATGCGCTCAATGTGCGCCACGGTCGAAGCAGGATCGACGCCGCGCTCGAAGCGATGCCCGGCATCGGTCGAGAACTGGAAGCGACGCGAGCGTCCGGCCACCGCCTCGGGCCACCAGAAGGCAGCCTCGACATAGATATTGATCGTCGCAACGGAGACGGCCGTGCGGGCCCCGCCCATGATGCCGGCGAGCGACTCCACTCGAGACCGGTCGGCGATGACGCCGACATCGGCATCGAGCGCGACGGTGTTGCCGTTGAGAAGCTCGAGCGATTCGCCCGCGCGTGCCCACCGCACGACGAGGCCGCCGTCGATCGTGTCGAGGTCGAAGACATGCGTGGGTCGACCGAGCTCGAACATCACGTAGTTCGAGATGTCGACCAGCGGCGACACGGTTCGCTGGCCGCAGCGCGCCAGCCGCTCGGCCATCCACGCGGGTGTTCTCGCGTCGCCGCCGAGGCCGCGGATCACGCGGCCCGAGAAACGCCCGCACAGGTCGGTCGCCTCGATGCGAACGGGCAGCGTCGTGTCGTCGGTCGCGGCCACGGCGGCGATCGGCGGCGTCACCAGCGGCGCGCCGGTGATCGCCGACAGCTCGCGGGCGATGCCGTAGACGCTCAGCGCATGGCCGAGATTGGGCGTGAGCTTGAGCGTGAAGATGGTGTCGTCGAGGCGAAGAACCTCGCGCAGGTCGGCGCCGAGCGGCGCAGCGTCGTCGAGGATCAGCAAGCCGCCGTGATCGTCCGAGAGCTTGAGTTCTCGCGCCGAGCAGAGCATGCCTTCGCTCTGCACGCCGCGGATCTTGCCGACCTCGATGCGAAATGGCTCGCCACCATCGGCTGCCGGCGGCAGCTCGGCGCCGACCCTGGCCAACGGCACCTTGATGCCGGGGCGCACGTTCGGCGCGCCGCAGACGATGCCCAGGATGCGGCCGTCGCCGGCGTCGACCTGGCACACGCGCAGGCGGTCGGCATCGGGATGCGGCTCGACCGACACGACCCTCGCAACGACCACGCCGTGAAACGGCGGCGCCGCCGGGCGCGTCGACTCGACCTCGAGGCCGGCCATGGTGAGCTTGTCGGCGAGCTGCGCGGTCGACAGCGGTGGATCGCAGAATTCGCGCAGCCAGGATTCGGGGAATTGCATGGCAGCCTCAGGCCCAGCACGGCCGCCCGAAGGGGCCTGAACGCCCCCACGGGGGGCAACGAGCGAAGCGAGCGTGGGGGCGCACGATATTCAGGCGAACTGACGGAGAAACCGCAGGTCGCCATCGAAGAAGAGACGCAGGTCGTCGATGCCGTAGCGCAGCATCGCCAGCCGGTCGATGCCCGAGCCGAAGGCGAAGCCGATGACACGCTCCGGATCGAAGCCCATGTTGCGGACCACTTGCGGATGGACTTGCCCCGAGCCCGAGACCTCGAGCCAGCGGCCGGCCAGCGGACCCGTCGCGAACATCAGGTCGATCTCGGCGCTCGGCTCGGTGAAGGGAAAGTAGCTCGGACGAAACCTGAGCTTGAGCTCGGTGGTCTCGAAGAAGGCTTGCATGAAGTCGAGGTAGAGCGCCTTCAGGTCGCGAAAGCTCACGTTCTCGCCGAGCCAGAGGCCTTCGACCTGATGGAACATCGGCGAATGCGTGGCGTCGCTGTCGACGCGGTAGGTTCGTCCCGGAGCGATCACGCGCACGTCGGGCATGACCGAAGCGCCGGCGTGGCGGCGGGCGTGCGCCTGCGCATGGCGGATCTGCATCGGCGACGTGTGCGGGCGCAGGTTGAGCCAACGGCCGTCACCATCCTTCAGGTCGACGTAGAACGTGTCCTGCATCGACCGCGCAGGATGGTTCTCCGGATTGTTCAACGCCGTGAAGCTGTACCAGTCGGTCTCGATCTCCGGACCGTCGGCGATCTCGAAACCCATCGAGCCGAAGATCGCCTCGATGCGTTCGAGCGCACGACTCACCGGATGAATGCCGCCGCGGCTGCGGCTGCGCCCAGGCAGCGTGACGTCGAGAGATTGCTCCGCCAACTGCGCTTCGAGCTGCCGATTGGCGAGCTCGGTGCGTCGCTGGGCGAGCGCCGCCTCGATGGCCTGCTTGGCGGCGTTGATCTCGGCGCCGCGCGCGCGCTTGTCGTCGGGCGACAGCGTCGCCAGCGCTTTCAGCTGTTCGGTGATGCGGCCCGTCTTGCCGAGGTAGCGCGCCTTCGCGTCTTCGAGCTCGGCACTCGCCAAGGCCTGCGCGAAGTCGCTCCGAGCGCTTTCAACCACCGACGCAAGATCGTTCATCGTTCCCTGCTATGGGCCGCGCCGCCAGGCGGCGTGAGGGCGGCCGCGCGGCGGCCGAAGCCGCCAGCGGCGCCGGGTCAGCTCAGGTGCGGGCGCACCTTGTCGACGATCGAGCCGAACGCAGCAGGATCGTTGACGGCCATGTCGGCAAGCACCTTGCGGTCGATGTCGACGCCGGCCTTCTTCATGCCGGCCATGAACTTGCTGTAGGTCACGCCGAGGCCGCGCGTGGCGGCATTGATGCGGGCGATCCAGAGCTGGCGGAACACGCGCTTCTTGGTACGGCGGTCGCGATAGGCGTATTGCCCGGCGCGCATGACCGCTTCCTTGGCGATCCGGAAGACGTTCTTGCGGCGGCCGCGGAAGCCCTTGGCGAGGGCGAGGATTTTCTTGTGACGTGCACGGGCTGTGACGCCGCGTTTGACGCGAGGCATGGTGTGACTCCTTCAGAAGTGGATGGTGACGAACGCGATCAGAGGCCGGCGAACGGCAGCATCTGCGCCATGTGGCCCATGTTCGTCTCGTGCACACCGATGGAACCGCGCAGGTGGCGCTTGTTCTTCGTCGACTTCTTCGTCAGGATGTGGCGCTTGAACGCCTGGCCGCGCTTGACCGTGCCGCCCGGGCGAACCCGGAACCGCTTCGCGGCGCTCTTCTTCGTCTTCATCTTGGGCATGTGAATGCTCCTTCTTCGATCGCTCCTGCAGGCGCCGCCGGAATTCCCGGCGTCTTGTAGGCCTGCAGTCGCTTGTGACGATCGCGCATGGCTGCCCGATCGGTATCCCTGTCTTTCGTCGCCCTACTTCCGCTTCGGCGCCAGCACCATGATCATCTGCCGCCCTTCGAGCTTGGGCATGTGCTCGACCACCGAGACATCGGCCAGCTCGTCGCGAATCCGCTCGAGCAGACGCATGCCGATATCCTGGTGGGTGATCTCGCGGCCCCGGTAGCGCAGCGTGACCTTGCCCTTATCGCCGTCTTCCTCGATGAAGCGACGCAAGTTCCTCATCTTGATCGTGTAATCGCCCTCGTCGGTGCCCGGGCGGAACTTGACTTCCTTGACTTCGATGACCTTCTGCTTCGACTTGGCCTCGGCCGCACGCTTCTGTTCCTGGTACTTGAACTTGCCGTAGTCCATCAGCCGGCAGACCGGCGGATCGGCCTGAGCGACGATCTCGACGAGATCGACGTCCTGCTCGCCGGCGAGCCGCAAGGCTTCGGCGATCGGGACGATGCCCAGAGGTTCGTTCTCCGGTCCGTTGAGCCGGACTTCAGGGGCCAGGATTTCCCGGTTCAGCCGGTGCTTGCGCTCGGCGTTGGGTGTGCGGCGGTCGAGAAAAGTAGCGATGTCAAAAGCCTTTCAACGAGCCCCGAGGCAGGCGGGACCCATAAACAAACAAAGCGCGCTCCAGGCCGGAATCGCTTCCGGCCAGGCTCTCACAGTTTCTGGGCGATATCAGCGGCGAGCTTCAGGGAGAAGTCTTCGACGGACATCACACCGAGGTCGTGGTTGCCCCGGGCGCGCACGGCA
>DAIMIM010000181.1:0-6716 GCA_036722755.1 Caldimonas sp.
CGCGACAGCGGCATCAGGTCGGAGGTGAGGAACCCCGCGTACTTGCCGGCCGGATCCATGTCGCGCGGGTGCAGGAAGCTGTTGCCGTCGCTGTGCGCGCCGTACAGGACGAACAGGTTGGTGCCGTCCGGCCTGGCCGTGAAGATCTTGAAGTGGTTGCGGCCGGCGACGTGGTCCCAGTGCGAGAACATGATGTCGCCGTTCGGGCGCACCGTCGGGCTGCGGTCATGGCTCTGGCTGAACGAGATCTGCTGGATGTTGCCGCCGTTGGCATCCATCGTGTGGATGTTGAAGACCTGCTCGCGCTCGTACTCGTCGAGCGCCTTGTAGCTGTGGCCGAGCGCCTGGTTGATGCTCGACTTGGTCTGGCGGTTCGAGGTGAATACGTAGCCCTTGCCCGCAGGCAGGTAGCTCGGATCGACGTCGTCGCCGCTGCTGGTGATGCGCCTGAACGTGCCGCCGGTGAGGCCGCCCACGGTCATGTCGTATTCCCAGATGTTCCAGCTGCCCGTGCAGGCCTTCGCCGCACCGATCATCGCGCTGTTCGAGGACGGGCAACGCATCGCGAAGACGAGCTTCTTGCCGTCGTAGGACACGTCGGGGCTGGTGACGTCGCCGTTGCCCTGCGTGAACTGTGCGGTGATGTTGTGCTCGATCGCCGATGCCGAGGATTTCTCCCGGATCATCAGGTCGCCGCCGGGCGCCGACGGCGCGCCGTTGGTCGGATTCATGCGGATCGAGTTCGTACGCTGCGCATACGCGATCGGCACGTCGCCGGCGACGGTGAGCGTATTGGATTCGCTACTGGCGCCGCTGCTGCAGCCCACGGTGATGATCGAAATCAAGACGGCGCTTGTGGTCGCGCTAAGGGTCCAGAGCCTGTTCATGGTTTCCTCCTCTGGGAACAATACAAAGACGCAGTGAGCTTCAAGACCGGCCCGGCACCGACGGTGCGAGCAGTCCGGACGAGTAATGCAGGGTGCCGGCGGCATCGACGACGATCGCGTCGATGCCGGGAAGTGAAGCGATCAGGGCCATGCCCTTGTCGACGCCGAGCACGAAGACGGCTTTGGATAGCGCCTCGCTGGTGAGGCCGTCGTCGGCCAGGACGGTCACGCTGTGCACGCCATCGGGCGAGCGGCCGGTGCTGGGGTCGATCAGGTGGTGGAAGCGCACGCCGTCGGCGTCGAAGAAGCGTTCGTAGTCGCCGGAGGTCGAGATCGAGACGTCCTCGAGTGGCAGCACCGCGACCATCCTGTCGGCATGGCGCGGGTCGCGAATGCCGATGCTCCAGGGCCGGCCGCGCCGGTCGCCGATGACCCGGCTGTCGCCACCGGCGCTGACGTTGGCGTGGCGGATGCCGCGGCGATGCAGGATCCTCGCCGCGTTGTCGACGGCGTGCCCCTTGGCGAAACCGCCGAGATCGATGCGCATGCCGGGCAGGCCGAAGCGGACCGTCTTCGCCCTGGCATCGAGGACGAGGTGGCGGTGGCCGACCGATTTCCTGGCCTCGGCGAGCGCCGCCTCGGACGGGCGCACGCGCTGGCGATAGTCGAAGAGGTGCCCGACGGCGGCGTAGGTGATGTCGAAGGCGCCGCCGCTGAGTGCGGCGAACTCGGCGGCGCGGCCGAGCAGATCAACCATCTCGTCGCTGAGCGCAACGGCGCAGTGGCCTGCATCGCGGTTGATGCGCGAGAGCTCGGAATCGTCCTTGTGCGGGCTCATCGCATGATCGATGCGGTGCATCTCGGCCATCACGGCGTCGATCGCGGCGACGCCGCCAGCGCGGTCTTCGCACCACAGCTCCACGTTGATGGCCGTGCCCATGACGCTTTCCTCGCGGCGCAGCCAGATGCCACTGGCGGTGCCGGCGAACACGCCTGCGAGGGCGCGGTTCTCTGGAAGGGGCTTGGCGATGGCCAACATCAGCGTTGCGCTGTCCGCGGGTTGGTGGAGGTCATGTGCACGAAGAGAAGCGGCTGGTCACAAAGACCGGTTCCGTGTGCAGTTCGGTACGCAGAAGACATGCCCGAGACTGGAACACGTCTCCGGCCCGCAATGCCGTCAAAATTTGTTAGCAATGCCTTCCAGACCTTGCGCGTTTGCCGCTCATTCGCGTGTTTCGACAGGTCTGCGTGCGAATGCTTCAAATGTGAGCAAATGCAGCCGGCAATCCTTCTCGAATCGGCGCTTGCGCGTATCGAGATGTAGCCGCGGGCGTTCGCGACGCCTTCGCGGCACCCGATCTCATTTCAGCAGCGTCTCGCGCAAGAACATCACCGTCGCGTAGAACTGGAAGTCGGCGTTCTCTTTGCGCGCGAAGCCATGGCCTTCGTTCTCGGCTCGCAAATACCAGACCGGGGTGCCGTTGGCCCGGACCCGGGCCACGATCTGCTCCGCCTCCGTGTACGGAACGCGCGGATCGTTCCTGCCGGCGACGACGAACAGCGGCTTGGTGATCCTTGCCGCATCGGTGAGCGGCGAGATGCGGGTCAGGAAGGCCCGCATCGCCGGGTCGCGCTCGTCGCCGTATTCGACGCGTCGCAGATCGCGGCGATAGCTCTCCGTGTTCTGCAGGAAGCTGACGAAGTTGGCGATGCCGACCACCTCGATCGTGCCGGCGATGCGGCCGGAGTCGTGCGTGGCGACTGCCAGGCTCATGTAGCCGCCGTAGCTGCCGCCGCTTACCAGCACGCGCGATGCATCGAGATTGGGCTGCGTCGCGATCCAGTCGAGCAGGGCGCCGATGTCCTTGACCGAGTCTTCACGCTTCATGCCGTCGTCGAGCGAGAGGAAGGTCTTGCCGAAGCCCCTCGAACCGCGCACGTTGGGACGGATCACGGCGATGCCGAGCTCCTCGATGAAGTAGTTCGCGCGGCCCATGAAGCCGAAGCGCGCCTGGCCCTCGGGACCGCCGTGAATGTCGATGAGCACCGGCCGCTTGCCGGTGAAGCGTGCCGGCGGAAAGTTGGCGATGCCGGAGATCTCGAGGCCGTCGAAGCTCGTCCAATGGACGATCTGTTGTTCGCCGAAGGCCGGGGTGTCGACGCCGGGCGACAGCTTCGGTGGCATCCAGGCGAGGCTGACGCCGTCGGCCGGGTCGATCGTGCCGATGCGCACTGGCGCAGCGCTGCTGTTGAGGGCATAGGCCAGCACCGGCAGGCGGGGATGAAAGCGCGCCGTCGTCACGCTGCCCGCGGGCAGCTGCGGCGCAGGCAGCTCGTCGAAGCTGTCGCCATCGAAGAACATCAGCTCGCCGCGGCCGCCGGCATCGATGCTGGCGGCGATCAGGCGGCCATCGCCGCTCAGGCTCACGTTCATCACGTCGTGGCGGATGTGCCGCGAGACCGGCTTGAGGAGGCCATCGGCGAGCGAATAGAACAACAGCTCGCGAAACTCGCCGGCCCGGTCGCTGACGACGAAGAAGCCCGAGTCGTCCTGTTTCCAGGCATGTGCGAGATGCGTCGCCCTGACGGTGCTGCCAGGCACCGGCAGCACGCGCTTTTTCTCGCCGCTCGCGACGTCGAGCAACCAGACCTCCGATTCGTTGGCCGACAGGTAGCGTGTCAGGCTCAGCGTACGGTCGTCCCACGAGACGCCGCCCACGTCCCATCCGCCGCCGGGCAACTCGGCGAGCGTTCGTCGGGTTTCTGGATGCGCGGGGTCGACCAGCGTCAGGGTCTGCGCGATCTCGGCGCGGCTCGCGCCGCGCGCCGTGCGATCGAGCGGCACCGACAGATAGAGCAGGCGACTCGAGCGGTGCAGCCACGACTGCATGTCGTTGCGCTGATTCGGCTCGGACACGAGCGTGACGGCGCGGCTGCCGAGATCGAGACGGTAGATCTGGGCCGCCTCGTCGCCGCCCTGGCTGCGCTCGAAGACGATCGCATTGCCCGTCATCGGCTCGTAGGTGGCCTTTCGAACCGGGTCGGCGAAATCGGTGAGCTGCTCCGGCCGGGCCGTCGGCGCGGCGACGCGAAAGATCTGCGTCGTGTCGCCGCCGGCCTTGCGCATCGTCACCAGCATCTCGCGACGGCTCGGATGCCAGTCGACGAAGCCGGCGCCGTTGAAGCTGCTGTAGCGCGCCACCGCTTCGGCAAGGTCCTTGGGAATCGGCGGGATGCCCTGGGCGATCAGATTGGCATTGGGCGCGACCACGGCGCCGCCCGCGGGAGGTGCTGGCGCAGGTCCGTTGCCGACGCCGGCCGGCATCGGCGCGCATCCGGCAACGAGTGCGGCCGAGAGGAGTGCGGCCGAGAGGTCGGCGGCCGAGAGGCGTGCAATTGCCAGGGCGAGCAGCGAGGTCGGTTGCATCGCCTCAGGCATCGCGCACGTCGGCGACCGGCGAAGCGCCGAAGTCGCTGCGTTCCAGATAGGCGATGACGCGGGCCGCTGCCGCGTCGCTCGAGGCGAGCTGGCCTGTCTCCTTCAATTGCACGAACGTTGCTTGATCGGGAAATCCTTCGCCCTTGGCATTGCGCAGCTGCACCTGCATGTCGGTGTCGATGACGCCGGGCGCGAGCGAAACGATCCTTGCGCCGTTCGGTTGCTCGGCCTGATCGAGCGCGACGGCACGCGACAGATGGTCCATGCCTGCCTTGGCCGCGCAGTAGGTTGCCTGTCCGGCCATCGGCCGCCGGCCCAGCCCCGAGGAGATGTTGAGCACGCGCCGCTCGCATCGCCAGGCCGACGTGGCGCGCAAGAAGGCGGCCGTGAGCAGCAACGGCGCTTCCAGGCCGACCCGCAACGCCGCCGAGAGCTCGTCGTTCGTGCAGCGCTCGAGCGGGCCGATCGACGTCAGCAGCCCGGCGTTGTTGACGAGGCTCGCGCTCGCGAACGCTGCGCCGTCGAGCGCCTCGAGCCATGCCTGCAGGCGGCTCGCGACGGCCGCCGGTTGCGCGAGGTCGGCAGCCCACTGCTCGCAACGCGCACCGCTCGCCGCCGCTGCCGTGTCGAGCGACGCATTGGTGTGCCGCGACAGGCAGAGCAGCGAGACGTCCGCACGCTGCAGCCATCGCGCGGCGATCGCGGCGCCGAGGCCGCGCGAGGCGCCGGTAAGGATGTAGAGAGCCTGTGTCATGGACGACGACAAGGTTCGGACAAGGTGACGGTGGGCGAGGGCATGGCGTGTCTCCGTGAAAAGTCGGCGCAGCGCACTGCGGCAAAACGCGCGGCGATCATACGAGGCGTTGTACGGATGCCGACGCAGCCCATGTCCGCGTTGACTGCGGCAAGAGCGGCGAGCAGACTCGCGTCCCGGGTGGCGCATCCCGCGCCCTGCGGCGACGCCAGTCGTTCGCCACCGCCCGCGCACTGTGAAGGAGAAGTCTCATGTCCAGAAACGCAACTCTCCTCGCCACGGTCGCCGCCGCGTCGGCCGCCGCCTGATCCGCACACTCCTGTCGATCGGCCACTGAGGCCGAGCCTTTCCAAGACGTCCGAATCCGGCGCCGCGCCGCGGCTCCCATCGCATCGCCACGTCCCGGCAGCTCGCGCTGCCGGCGATCGCGACGCGGCAGCCTTCTGCCGATCGCGGCAACGCACCTTCGGATTCACATGCTTCATTTCGATTTCGATCGCCTGCACCGCGTCGGCCTCACGCCGGCGCTGGCGACCCGCGCAGCCGAGGCCGCAGCGGACGCCGAGCTTGTTCTCGAGCTGTTGCGCGTCACCGCCATCCATCGCGACACCGTGCAGCTGCACGACGGCGAGGTGGAGTCGCCGGCGCGGCTCTTGCCCCGCCTCGTTCGCACGCTGACCGATGCGCGCAGCACCCTGGCCGTGGGCGACTGGGTCCTGGCGCATCGCGATGCGCCAGGACTGCGCTGGGTGCACGAGCGCGTGCCACCGTCGTCGCACATCGCCCGGCGCGACGGCGACGGCAGCCGTCATGCCGTCGTCAGCAACGTCGATCACGCGCTGCTCGTGATGGGCCTCGACGACGACTTCAACCTGCGACGGCTGGAACGCTATCTCGCGCTCGCGCATGCGAGCGCCGTCGAGGCGATCGTGGTGCTGACCAAGGACGACGTCGCCGCGGCCGAGCCCGGAACGCGGGCGGCGCGCCTGGACGAACTCGAGCTGCGCATCCCGGGCGGCGTCGAGGTCATCGTCATCGATGCGACCGATCCGCGATCGGCCGCTCGCTTCGCGCACGTGGCGCGCGGCGGCCGCACGCTGGTCCTGCTCGGCTCGTCCGGTGCCGGCAAATCGACGCTGACGAACACCTTGATCGGCGCGGCCGTGCAGGACACCGGCGCCGTGCGCCGGCACGACAGCCGCGGCATGCACACGACCACGGCCCGTTCGCTGCACCTGCTGCAGGGCGGCGCCTGCGTCATCGACACGCCCGGCCTGAGGACCTTGCGTCCCGACATCGACGAAGCGGCGCTGGCGGCGAGCTTCGGCGATGTCGAACGACTCGCCTCGCAGTGCCGGTTTCGCGATTGCAGCCACGCCGACGAGCCCGGCTGCGCCGTTCGCGAGGGCGTCGATCCGGACAGGTTGCGCAACTTCCACAAGCTGCTGCGCGAAACGCGGCGCGACTCGATGAGCCATGTCGAGCGGCGCCAGCAGCTCTCGGTCTGGAAGTCGCGCGGCAGGGCCACGCGCGAGCGGATGCGGCTCAAGCGAGGTGATCGCTGAGGTCGACGCATGCCGGCGCGCCGCGCTTCGTCGGCGTGCCGGGCGTTCTGTCGCGCCCGGTGCGCGGTTCG